>JAUVGT010000150.1 GCA_030593645.1 Deltaproteobacteria bacterium | reverse complement strand
ACATTTTAAGGGGCGAATCATCTCATTCGGCTACGTTGCAAAAGCTCGAAATATGCTTGATATTTCTGCGCTTTTGCGCCTTGCCGACTGAGCGCCTCGACCCTTAAAATTTGTGAATTTATTTTAGCGCGAACCCTAAGTGTTCAATTTTCGTTTTTTTCTGAATTGATACTGGTCAAGTGCCTTGTCTACTTCATCTGAAGAATAATTTGCTCCCCAGTAAATTGGCCCAATGGAAGGAATCTTCACATCCTTATCTTGGGTAAACTTCGAGTGGGCTACCCACCCGGCTCCGACACTGTTACTCTCATCGCCACATGACGGAAACACATATAAAGATTCGACTTCCGGCAATTCCATGATTCGTTTGTTTAACTTTACATTCATGAACAAACCACCGGAAAGAGCCAATTTATGAATATCAGTGGCTGCAATGGCTCTCTTCACCCACTCTATGAAAAATTCTTCGATAAAAGATTGCAGGCCACCCGCGATCTGGTCAAATCGCTTGAACTGTAATGCTTCTGTTAAAGCAGGGCCCATACTAAAGGTGGAAGGAATCCCCTTAGACCGCACCCAGCCGAGTGGTTTTTCATCGGTGAAGTAAAACAATGATTTAAAATAATCACGGATATCCTGACTTTGTTTTGCTCCTTCGGCATATGGCGCCAATCCCATAAGTTTGTACTCATGTTCCAATGGCATAAAACCAAGCAGATAAGTAACAAAACTGTAAAGGATCGGTACTGAATCAGCCTGTGGTATATCATCCAGTTTTTTGAGCCTTCCATTTTTTCCAATCATAACTGAGGCCGAAAGATAATCACCAGCTCCATCACAGGTCAAAACAAGTATGTTGTCCTTCATGTTTTCCTGGCCATAATAGGCGGTTGCAGCATGGCACAGGTGGTGGTCAATAAAATGGATTTTCTGTGTGTCAACTCCCATTTTTAGCAGGGGCTGCATCCTTTGTCCTTGCTTTTTCTTTAGACGTTCCTCTTTTTGTCTCAATTTACGCTCTGGAAACAGAGAGTCCCGTATATCACGTATTTTTTTTTCTATACTTTTTAATATACTGTATCGATTAGGATTAAATTTATTCTGATAGCTGTCCATGACATCATCACGCATCTTTCTGCTGGTGACCCCAAGTCCGCAAAATACAAAATAGTCAATGTTTTGCATATTACAATTTGCTATTCTTAACACCTCATTTACAGCGCTATCCGGGTATTCACCCTGGTTTTTATGCCGTGAGAGCCGTTCCTCTTGAACTGCAGAAATTACTTCACCATTTTCCAAAAATGCAGCCGAAGCGTTGTGTCCGTCATGAAGGGCCAAAATTTTCATTTATGTTTTCCTTTGCTATTCTATATGTTCGAACTCATTTAATGGTGTATTTTTTCTTCAGCTAATTCCCTGATTCTTTGTACCAGTTTTCTAATCGAATCCATGTCGGTACAGGGATTCATAATCGATAAACGCAAATATCTTATATCATTAAATGACGTGGATGATATATAAAAATCCCCTTCAGCCATCAATTTATCCCGAATTTTTAACTGCAGCCCGTCACTCCCTTTTACACGAAAGCAGAGTATATTACTCTGCGGTTTTACGGCACATTCAAAACCGTGTAAGTTCTGGATGTATTCATATGCCTCGGCTGCCAGCTCAACCTGGCGCTCAATATACTCTGATAACCCGTTTTCTCCTAGAGCCGCCAGAACCATAAAGAGCTTCAATCCCAGTCCGGCTTTGGTACATTCAACAGTGCGATGAATAAAATCAAAACCGGGCTGCTCCTTATCATGAAAGATATAGCTTGCCTCCTGTTCAAAAGCATTATCTATATTTCTGTGATCACGCATCAGCAGGATCGCGCATAGTGTGGGAACACGCATCAGTTTATGCGCGTCCCAGGTTACTGAATCCGCTTTTTCAACACCCTTAAGAAGATATTTGTATTTCTCAGACAATAAGGCGCTTGCACCATGCGCCCCATCCACATGCAACCACAAATGATTCTCTCTACAGAAATCACCGATTTCGTCCAATGGATCATAAATGCCAACGGCTGTACTGCAAGCGTTGGCAACTAAGGCAATCGGTCTTTTCCCGTCACCGATCAACCCATCATAAGCAGACTTCAGTTTATCCGGGATCACCGCCCCTTTTTCATTGACGTCAAGATGATACATCGCGTCATGCCCGATACCGATAATTCCCGCCGCGCGCGCAATCGAATAATGTGAACCTTTGGGCACGAGTATCGCAAGATCTTTTGGATTCCCTTTTTTCCAGGCGTCCGGGGCAGATTTGTTCCGTGCCGCGATCATGGCTGTTAAATTGGCTAAAGAACCGCCATGGGTTAGAATTCCTCCTCCAAATGATGATTTTTCATCCTTTTTTTGCCAATGATAAGGAGCAGGTATCCAGCCGACCTTCTCAAGAAGCCAGTTAATCATAAAATATTCGATGCTTGTAGCGGCCGGCCCCATCTCATAAATCGACATTGGATTATTGGTAAATCCATCAATCAGCGCACCTAAAGCTCCTGAATAATGGGGTATCGATACCTGGTGAGCCATGTAGGAAGGATGATGCAATCGGGTGGTATTTAAAAAATATTGATTTAAAAATTCCGATAGTCTTCCTTTGGATAATCCTCCTTTTTTGACATATGATGCCAGCTTGAGGTCTTCGATCAATTCTTTGATCGGTTTTTGCCGTATTACCGGTTTTTCCGCGGATATCGATTCATGATAGTAATCATTTAAAGCGTTAATCACAATTTCAGCATCGGATAAAAAAGACATATTTTATACCATTACACAAATGTGGCATTTAGCCATGTATTTTAAATAATCGGATCATTTCCGAAGGAACAAGGGCAGGTTTAGAACCTGCCCCTTTAATACCTCCAGCTCTATGCTCTTTACCTTCGACCCTGTTTTTACTTCCCATTTATTTTCCCAGCTGCATATCGAAACAAAAAAAAGATTATAATTCCCGCGATTATCAGGCTCTGTATTGAAGCAAAAAAACCGATAAAAAAATGGAGCCTGTATAACACTAAAGTGATCAGGCATACAATCCCGATAAGTAACAATAAGCCCGACAGCCTCCCAAAACCCGGTAGATTTTCAAATTTTACTTTTCTGGAAATGATATATAGCACCAGTCCCATTGAAATGAGAGGCAGGAAGTACAAATAAAAATTGAGATCAAGTATATTCCGGCGTATGAAAAACATAGTGTAAAAAATGAGGAGAAATGCCATTGTGCCGGGAATTACCGATAAATAAATTAATACCGAATAGATTGTTTTGATCCCAACCGACCGACCGGAACGCTGATAGAAGAACCCGGTGACATAAGATAGAATCGGCAGCGCGGAAAAAAAACAGAGTATGAAATAATCATATTCTGTGAGAATAATTAAAAATTCATTCACGCTCATAAATGTTTCCTCATAATTTCAACTCACAACACTGGGCATCTCTTTAATCAGATCAAACCCTTTTTTCTGCCGGTTATTCACCTTTTACTCCAATTACGTATCGTTGTCATGGATAAATGTTCAGGACTTCTGTATCCATGGTATTTTTTATGTAAAAACATGTTTGATATTTAAACAATAGTCCTGAATAAATCAAGGGAAATTCGGGCATCACCAAACCTCAAAAATACCGTTTTGTTCTTTCAGCCATTTAAATCGTGAAATATGATCCAACCTTGACAAGGCTCATTTTGGTAAACATATTAAAAATGATGGCTTTCGTAAAAAATAATGAGCAAAAAGCGTTGAAAAAAATGGTCATAAATTGTCGGAGTCGATTTCATCTTTTTCATATCGTGGGGCAGGCCGCTAAAATAGTATCATTCAATCAAATCGTAGGTGTGCCACAAATAATACGTACGCACATGAAGGGCAACCGCAAGGGATTACCCCTGCGATCGGATATGGTATTGCGGCATGTGACCGGAAAAAAGAGGTGTTAAATGGGGTATCTAAAAATAATATTATCAAAATCAGCATGCCAATTCATAAAAAACAAAAACATAGAAGATGTCACTTTCAAACTTATGGAATTTAGAGTGGCCAGCTGCTGCGTAGGGATTATTAAGGAAATTGAACCCATATACACCGCACCTAAAGACGCTTCAGGATACCGGTACTGCCAGGTTGATGGATTCCATATATTTATTTCAAGAAAGATTAGAATACTCGGCCCGTTGAAATTAACCACAGAGGGTTTGTGGAATAAACGGCTATTTTTAAGCGGTGCTGCAGCGCCTCCTTAAACAGAACCTTTGCATGGGAAAAGAAGATCTATTGATGTTTTATTTCGGATAATAAATTCATTTCATCGAAATGATCCAACACATATTCCATAAGAGATTCAATCCCGAATAAATCAACATCACTGTGCGGGAACCGGATCATTGGATAACCATTAAATTTACTCTTAATATCTTCAAATATTTCACTGTTTTTAATTTTGTTAATCAGGATACGGTTTACGCTGATACCAATATCGCTGAGCTTCTGTTTGACCCGAACTGCTTCTGAAAAAGAAAGCATCTCATTGTTAAGCACAAGATTAATATTGAAAGTATCATCTGTGAAATGATTTCGAAGATGTGTGTAGCTCTCAATCAGTCCTACCAGTCTGGCTTTCACTTTATCCTGCTCAATTTCTCTTTTTCCAATTTTGATCTTTGATACAATTTCTTTTTTCTTATATATTTGATTTCTAAGCTTTGACAGCTCTTCAAGCCAGATCAAAGTAATAAACGGCAAGGAAATAAACCGAAGTGTTAATGCCGTAGGCGGCATGTCAAATATAATATTTTCCTTGTCCATATTGGAATGAAGTATATCTTCAAACGCCAGCAGCATGGCATATTCTTCAAGACCTGGTGAATACTTGAGTATTTCATAATAATTCTGAATGTTAAACGCGCTTTGATAGCTGTATGCTTTTTTTAAGTGGGATACAGCGTCCTTAAGATATACATTGGTCCAATGATCCGTATCCACCTCCCTGACCCAAAGATTATCGATGACTTTTTTGGCTTTATCGGAAAAATCCTGCTGAAAAATATCCCTCTGGTTATGTGCTGGATCCATAGAAACCAGCAGTGTGTCGCTACCGGTATGGGCGCTGTATAACGCAGTAAGTGCCGATGTGGTCGACTTACCGACACCCCCTTTACCGATAAAAAAGTTAATTTTTGAATTCATGGCTGATGGTCTCGTAAAAAGTCCGAATGAGACGGTTTCGTAAAGAGTTCAAATTCAAGGCGTGCAAATTTCGTAATCATGAAGCGTACTTGTCGTACGTTGAATGATTGCGAAATGCAGCACAACGCAGAAGTTGGACTTTTTACGAAACCGTCATGGCTGGTTCATTAATCGATATGAAGTACTGAAAATAAATCACCCAGAGGATCATGGGCTGTGGTTATTTTTTCAATCATGATATTCAATTCCTTTTTCATGACCGGAAGCAGATCCAGTGTAATATGAATGGGCGGCGATGGAATACCGATAAAAGAACCCAGAACCAGGATTCCGAATATATGATCCAGCTCCTCGATTTCATATTCAATGGACTCTACGGCTTTACCACGCATGACGGCATC
This sequence comes from Deltaproteobacteria bacterium, assembly GCA_030593645.1. GTDB lineage: Bacteria > Desulfobacterota > Desulfobacteria > Desulfobacterales > JAUVGT01 > JAUVGT01. The sequence continues at coordinate 5,129 of JAUVGT010000150.1, read as the reverse complement.
CATTATTTTAAAAAAAGCAGTGAATTTGTCTATGATATATTTTAAAAACATACCCATGGCTTTAACCGAATGCTTGATTTGAAACCACCTCTATTATTTAATCCTGGTTTATGGGTCTCTGCTCATCATCCATCGCGCGAAATATCTTTTTGTCAAATGTGATTCGTTGTTTTGATGGGTAGTAATAGTATACTGCATACAAAGAAAGTAATATGACTCCGGAAAGATAAAAGCGCGGCAATTTTAAAAAATATGAAATGACTGTCAGGTACGGTGTCATCATCGCCATAATGATCAGTTTACGTTCAAATTGAAGTAATTCCGCTTCGGTCACTTGATTCATATTCCGTTTTTGATGAGCGAAATAGGACCGGTAAAATATCGGCCCGGCAACCGCGAAAAACACAGATAATACAAATATAATTGGAGTCACGATCGCCAGGACATATTCAGGAACTTTCACCCCATAATCAAAATAACGGAATAAATAGACTGTCAACAAAGCCGTAACGGCAGGTATCAAAAGAATATTATACAGTCTTTTTAAATCAGAAATCATTTTTCAAAACCTGCTTTAATAACCGCAAGCGGGAATCAGAGACATACCCGATTCCCGCTTGCCGAAAATTTAAGTTGGTGACTTTACAGCTTCATCAGTACCGCTGGATGAGAAGAACTTTATAAACCCTTCCAAGGCAATCCAGATAGCCACAACCAGTATTACAAAATTGATGACCTGGAGCAGTACATTATGCGCCGTACCAAAGTTCACCTGGTTCAGCACGACCGCCCAGATTGTCATAATGATCATGAAGGCGCCCGGTATACCGGCAACCAGCCATTTTAAACCGCCTTTCTTTTTAAGATACAGTGTAATAATAAGCAAGGCAAGGGCTGCCAGGGTCTGGTTGACCGCGCCAAAAAGCGGCCACAATGCAAGCGCCCCTTTCCCGCTGGCCCCCGTTGCAAAAGCAAGGATCAAAGCTGTACCCACAGCCACGGCAGTGGCTATGAAACGGTTGGTTAAAAAGTTCAATTTTAAACTGTTGCCCAGTTCCCCGATCACATACCTTTGAATCCGGGTGGCCGTATCAAGTGTCGTACCTGCAAATGATGCCACAAATACAGCCATAATCGCCAGTGTAAACATTTTGGGGATACCCAGGCTCCCCATCATATTGGCTGAACCGTCCACAAACGCCGCCACTTTCGAACCCAGCCCGGCTGCAGCTGCCCAGGATGAGTAATGTGTTGTCCAGGCGTCCACTCCGGTCAGCGTAACGCCTTCCTTGACATACCCCATACCGATACCGGCAGCGACCGCGATGATCACCAGTGTGGCCAGGGCGCCTTCCATGAGCATGGAACCGTAACCCACGAACAGGGCGTCCTTTTCATTCCGGACCTGTTTGGCGGAGGTCCCGGAAGACACCAGTGAATGGAAACCTGAAATCGCGCCGCAGGCAATGGTAATAAATAAAAACGGCCACATGGGAGGCGCTTTCAGCGGTGTGGTCTGTATAGCCGGCGCCACGATTTCAAGATTACCGCCTAAGCCGGCAAATAAAACCCCCAGCACTAGAAGCCCCATGGCAATTACCAACTGATGGGAATTAATAAAATCCCTCGGCTGCAGCAGAGTGGTGACGGGCAGGATTGAGGCGATAAATGCATACGCTAAAAGGATGATGGTCCAAACTCCGGTGGGAGGTATTCCCGCGATAGCCGGCATTTTAAAAGGTAAATACGGTCCGGCGATGACGCATATATACATGGCAATCACTGCGTATATGGACCATGTCATCACATTCACTCCCTTTTTGTATATCATGTAACCCAGTAATATCGCGATGGGAACTTCCAGCCATACCGCCAGCACGGACTGGGGATACATGGAAAAAATCACCGCGATAACCAGGCCAAAAATAGCAATCACAATCCACAGCTCTAAAAAAACGATCAGAAAAAATAAAAACTTGGTACGATTATTGACATATTTGGAAGTGTACTCTGATATTGATTTTCCCTGGTTCCGCATCGATATGATCAGGGCTCCAAAATCATGAACCGCACCCATGACGATACTGCCCAGGAATACCCACAAAAGAGCCGGAACCCAACCCCAGATAATCGCTATGGCAGGGCCCACAATAGGACCGGTCCCCGAGATGGATGTGAAGTGATGTCCGAAAATAATTTCTTTTTTGGTGGGAACATAGTCCATTCCATCTTCCATTTCGACAGACGGCGTTTTTGCAGCTTCGGATAGGGCAAATACCTTGCTGCCGATATATTTACCATATACTTTGTACATAACAATATACCCGCAGAATGCTACAATCATAATTAGTAGGGCGTCCATTTTTAACCTCCTTTAAAATTTAATTGGTTTATTAATATTATTCGCAAAGAAATTACCTCACCAAAAACCATTACCTATATTAATAATGGCCACGGCCGAGCCGATTCCGGCGATGGAAGTAAAATGATGTCCAAAAAGAATTGGTTTCCTGGCAGGAACAAAATCAACATTGTCTTTCAATGATTCACAGGAACAGACAGCATCCGGGTTTAATTTAAATATATTCTTTCCCTGATACTTCCCGTAAGCATGATTGGTAACCAGATACAACACTCCCGCACATAAAACAAACACCAAAGGGTGCATACGATTCCTCCCCCCCCAAAGTTAAAAGTTCAATTGTAGAGACGAATCACGTACCTATAATATGCTATGAACCTGAGTATTGTCACCCCCTTTCAAAAACCTTACGGTATTTATGAGAGCCACAGATGAGATTCGGAAGCCTGAAGTGAAGATGGTTCGAAAACGATTTCGACCAGTTTTAAATGAAACGGAAAATATAACACATATTACACACGATAACCATAAAAACCAATCGAAACGTAACATCTGTTCTAAACCGAAGCGTAAGAGTGCAATCAAAGATATTTATAGTTAAACGAAATCATTGTGTCAAGGAAGTTTTAAAACTGGAAGGGGTTTTGCCGCAATCAGGGAAGAATTGTACCGGTTTAATGAGACGGGGAAATATGATGCTGCAGCAAAACGACTGAATTTCACTGGACAAATAGATCTATAATGAAGATTCGGATTCGGAAAACTTTGGATTCGTTAATATGATAAAATCACCCAGACTTTTAAATTCTTCTTTGAATTCACGGTAATTTTCATCCGGAAAGATTGTAATGATCATAATGTCAGCGTACGGCATATACTCCTTAAGATGTTCGGGGATCCCCAGATTTTCTTCACTGTGGAACCTGCCGTTAATATTTATCAGAAGACTTTGGGGATTTTTTCTCAGTGCTTTTGAAATTGACCATGCCATTGTCGCGTCCCAGAGTGACTGGGCATTGTGATCAACGCCTTTTTTAATTTTATTTTTTACTGCTTCTGCCATTTTTTTATTTTTTATTTTTTTACCTTCATGCTCCTTTTCAAAACTACGGTTTAGCATATCTATTTTTTCTTTGTAAGTTTTTGTGGCAGCATGATACGGCAGCGGAGCAATCCAGGTTTTTGCAATATCAGAAAGCAGGTCAAGAGAATCCCGCCCCTTCCTTGAAACAAGATTGACATATCGTCTTGGGGCGTTGCCGGCAATTACTGGGATTTTGTTTGCTTTTGAAAATTCGATTAATGGAAGATAATCCTTTGTAAAATCCGGCCATACCCGGCTGCTTGCTAAAAAATGTCTCTTAGGTATGATATCTGCCAGATATTCATCAAGAATCATTTGGGTATCGGTCTCAAGCATTTCCAGCGAGAGTATTATTTTCCTCTTTTCATCAGTTTGTTCGGGTTTCTGAAATTTTTTATATAAATGCTCAATCAGCCATTTTTCAAGATAATGAGCTATTCTGTCATTGTGCATTTCTCCAATCAAAACAACATCCACGCTCTCAGACATTTTTAAAATTCTATTTAAGTCCGCACACTTACCATTGCTGCTATAGATACTGAAATTTTCTTCAATCGGGATATTTTTCCTGTTCATAATATTTTTTCCACATCCGGATAAAAAAAATAGACAACTGATAATTAATGCACATAAAAATCTGCAAGCCGAAAGCACTCTTTTATTCATACTTATTTCTCCAGGAGCGGTTACAAAAGGTTCTAATCAGGTTCAAATTCAAAACGGAATAGAGTATGTAAGCTCTCCTCTGATAATATATGACCGGTTGCCGCATCATATCACGCTGCAATGGTGTTATGGAAGGATGACTGTTTCTTGTTAGACTTTTTAATCGTCCGTATTGAGATAGGCCTCCGCATCTTCCCACGTTTCGAAATCCTCATGTGGATAATTCGCTTTTGCCTGAGACAACCGGCGGAGCTGAAGCGTTCCAACAACGCTGTTACCGCCGACCCGTGCGGCTTTCCTGCACCCACCATTACTCGCCATCTGGATCATTTCTGAAATCACTTCCTGAATCTCAGGCCCAACAGGCTTGTACTCTGAGAAGTAGCTTAAAATCGTATATCCGCTGCCAACCTCTTTAATCGCGTTTCGGTATGCTTCCTGCAGTTCTCTGGCCTGATCCATATTCATGTAGCCCTCGAAACGAAGATAGATGCGCTTTTTCGTTTGATCGATCTCAGCAATCTTTTTCATCCTGTCACGTTTATCATTCATGATCGGTCTCCATGTTGTATCTCTACAGTAACAATCTGTTTTTACTATTAATAGTATAGGTAAAAAAACTTTGCATGTCAACCGTTAGAAGTCCCCTCGAAATCATCAATCTTAAGTCCTTACTGCCTGCTCCAGAACTCCCGGATCAATTCATGCCGTATTGAGGGCTCGCACAATAATAACTTCACATTTTAAGAAGCGAATCATCCCATTCGGCTGCGTTACAAAAGCTCAAAATATGCTTGATATTTCTGCGCTTTTGTGCCTTGCCGACTGGGCGCCTCACCCCTTAAATTTGTGAATTTATTTTTGTGCGAACCCTAAACTTGATGGTCTCGTAAAAAGTCCGAATTAGACGGTTTCGTAAAAAGTTCAAATTCAAGGCGTGCAAATTTCGTAATCATGAAGCGTACTTATAGTACGTTGAATGATTGCGAAATGCAGCACAACGCAGAAGTTGGACTT
>JAUVGT010000015.1 GCA_030593645.1 Deltaproteobacteria bacterium | reverse complement strand
ATCCGTTTTTGGCGGAGACATTTTCCCAAGAATGGCTTTAATCTCAGCCAATCCGCGATCGATAATACCAAAGAATCGAGTTTCCGTCTTGTAACCCATTTTGATTGTTTCCGGTTCCTGGTTGGGCAGCAGCATTACTACCCTGACCTTATTGAATATGGAAAGGATCGGAAGCAGATCTGTCAGCTCATCCCTGTTTTTAGCAACCAGTACTACAACCGCTTCTTTGCATGAAGTCTCAAGAAGCCTGGTTGCGACACTCTCCACAGAGGTAAACACTTCAGTTTTCACAGTGGAATCCATTGACTGAAATGCCAGTTGAAGCTTTGCGTCAGATCCTGAGATGTTTTTTGCGTGCAGTATTAAATCCATTCTTATTACCTCCGTTTTTCGTGGTTCTTTTTTTATTTGACATATTATACATACAAGTTTTATGCCAAAAAATAAAAAAAATGAATTAGAAAAATAAGGTGTAATAACAATAGATTAAAAAATAATGAAAAACGAAGGGTCTGGGACAGGAGAAAGCATATTTGTCACAGTTACGGAAGTGTAACATTACAGAAGTGTAACATGTAACACTTATCAGGGTTCAACAATTTTGAACTCATTTATCTTTCGGTAGATGGTTTGCCGGCTTACACCGAGCAGCCGGGCTGCTTTGGCCTTGTTCCAGCCAGTCTTATTGAGGGCATCCAGGATTTCACCAGGATTGCCGATCGAATGGGTTTCCTTTATATCCTCGTCAACTGGATTGGAATGACTCATTATTTCAGGCGGAAGATGATCCGTTGTAATGATGTGGTTTCGGCATACCACAAAAGCATGTTCAATCACATGCTTCAGCTCCCTGATATTTCCCGGCCAAAGATAACTCATAAAGATATTTAGAACATCATCAGATATATTGCGGATGTTCCTGTTAAACGATTTACTGAATTCCGCGCAGAAATGATCCACGAGGAGGGGGATATCCTCACGGCGTTCACTTAAAGGGGGGATGATGATTTCAACTACTTTTAAACGGTAATACAGGTCTTCCCGGAATTCACCGGTCATCACTCTATTTTTCAAATTACGGTTTGTGGCCGCGATAATCCGAACATCAACCGTAATCGGGTTTGGTTCTCCGACTCTTTCAAAAACGCGTTCCTGGAGAACCCTCAGAAGCTTCAGCTGAATAACCGGGGAAATGTCACCGATTTCATCGAGGAATATTGTGCCTTTGTCTGCCAACTCAAAACGGCCGGTTTTATTTTTTATCGCGCCTGTAAATGCTCCTTTTACATGACCAAAAAGTTCACTTTCGAGCAGGTTCTCGGAAAGCGCACTGCAATTGACCGTGATCAAAGGTTCTAAAGTACGGTTTCCTTCATAATGGAGTGCTCTGGCGACAAGTTCTTTCCCGGTACCGCTTTCACCTGATATTAAAACGGTAGTATCTGTATCTGATAAATCATGCAGCATGGAATAAATCTGCTGCATTTTACGGCTTCCGCCGATAATGTTATGAAAATACTGCTTCTGTTCGAGTTTACGTTCAAGATCCGTCAGCCGGGTGATGTCCCGTGCCACAAGCACCGCCCCGATAAATTTGTTTTCCTGGGATTTTAATGCCGAACATGTAATCAGAACTATCTGCTGTGGTTTCTCGTCATGAACGCATTCCACACATACTTCCTTCATTGTTTGATGGGTCTTCAATGTTTTCTCAAGAACTTTGATACACGCTTTCGTGCAGTGTTTCTGGGTTTCACCAAAAACTTTATTTGTCATTGCTTCCGGCCGTGTTCCGCAAATCTGTTTTGCGGCTTTATTTGCTTTTATCACCATAAGATTGTGGTCCACTGTAATGACCGCATCCTGGAGACTTTTGAATATGGCTTCCAGGTCTTGCCGGTATCTTTCATTTTCCAGCTGCAGACGGGATTTTTCATCCAATAGAGCTTTATGATTAAGGGCAAGCCGGGTGACATGATACAATTTTTCCTTTCGAATCGGTTTGGGAATATAGTCAAACGCGCCCAGCCTGACCGCTTCAGTAGCAGTCTTGATATTGGGTTCGCCTGTAATCATGATCACGGGGCAGGATAACCCCTTGTCTTTGACCTGGCGAAGTAAATCGACACCGGTATGATCTCCCAAAAGAATATCTGTAATGATCAAGTCAAATTCATTGCCGGAAAGAGTATTCAGGGCAGCCGCGTAACTATCCGCTGTGGTGACCTCATATCCGTCACTGGACAGAAGCGCGCTGAATGCAAAACGGATGGTCTCTTCATCATCGACCAGTAATATTTTGGATCCCATAAGTTTTATTCCTTCTAAAAACACTCCTACCCGTCAGTGACCACGGGTAAATCAACTGTTACCCGGGTATATTTTCCTTCCATACTTTTGAATTCAAGATTCCCATCGTGATTTTTTATGATTCCATGGCTGATGGAAAGACCGAGGCCCGTACCTTCCCCTTTGGGTTTGGTTGAGAAAAAAGGGTTCATGATTTTTTCAAGCACTTTTTCAGGGATACCCGTTCCCTGGTCATAAAATAGTGTTCGGACTTTTTTGATACCGTCTGTTTCGATGACTTCAGACCGGATTTCAAGAGTCTTTTGTTCATCGAAGCCAGGAAATTTCTGGTTCAATGCGTATTGCGCGTTACTTAAAATGTTGATAAATACCTGCTGTATTTCCTGCCTGAGAGCTTTGACTTTTGGAAGATCCGGGGGGATGTTGACCGACAGGTTGATACCGTTTTTTGATATCTGTTTTTCGATCAGACCTAATGTATCAGAAACAATATCGATGATGTCCACCGGACCGGGTTCTTCCTCCCAGTCCCTCGCGAACGAGAGCAGGTTTCTGACTATCTTCGCGATACGCTCTCCTTCATTGATAATCCTGGTGGGAATTTCATCATCGTTTCCGTTTTTATCACATTGGCTCTTTAAAATTTCACCCAGACTGATTATTCCATTGATCGGATTGTTTATTTCATGAGCCACACCGGCGGCTAGTTCGCCCAGGGACGCAAGATGACCGGCTCGCATGGTTTCTGCCTGCATGGCTTTTTTTTCAGTGATATCATCTGTATGGACAAGAACAAGATCCGGCGGAACAAATGCGAACCTGATTGATACATGTTTGTTTTCTTCCGTATCACTGATTTTGAATTGAAAATCTCGTTCAATGGTTTTTTGCTCTGAAAAGCATTTTTTCAGCTCATGGTGTATTTCGGGCGTCTCCTTATAAAGCACACCGGCTTTCACCCCTATGGAATCACAGATACTGCCGTTCGTTGCAAAGATTACCGCGTCGTTAAAATCAATTAAAACAAAATCGTCTTCGCTTTTTTTCCATATGTAGGTTGGAACCGGCAATCCTTGAAACTGGGCCCTAAGACGTTCTTCACTTTTTCGCAGCGCATCTTCAGCTTTTTTTCTTTCAGTGATTTCAAATTGAAAATTTTCATACAACCTGACATTGTCAAGAACAACCGAGGCAAGTTCTGAAAACCGTGTCAAAATATCAATCTCATCTTTTCCGAATTTATTTTTTTCATTATCAAAACAACCCAGACCGATGACGCCGGCCTTTGATTTTAAAGGAACCGATATGCATGCCTTTAAATCTTTAAATGCTTTATTTTCGATTTTCTCTTGATACTTATGATAATCATCTACGACAATTGGCTGTTCCTGCTGCCATGCTTTACCGGAAAGACCTTGTCCCGGTTCGATTTTTAGTCCAACAGCTTCGGAGAACCGGCCGATCCCTACACGGACTTCAAGCTGGTTTTTTTCCGGGTTGTAAAGATATATGAAACCATGGTCTGTCCCGCCCAGGTCTTTTGCGTGATTAATAATCGTTTCAAGCAGCTCATCCTGTTTTTGACGCTTTATCAGCCCCAGTGATATTTTATGCAGGGCTGTCAGATATTCATTCTGCCTGTAAAGTACTTTTTCGGACTGCTTTCGATTTGTAATATCTGTAATAATGCCTCCGATTTGAATGGGAATTCCGGATTTGTCAAATTTTACACTTTTCCTGTCATTGAGCCATCGGATTTCTCCATCGGATCGTATGATTCGATATTCATTTTCAACCTGGCGTTTGCTGAACAGCTGTATCAGACTGTTTTTAACATCTTCCCTGTCATCCGGATGGATCAATTCATTCAGTATATTCGGGTTTTTGAGAAAATCTCCAGGTGATATCCCATAGATGCGTTCGGTCGCGGGGTTAACATAAAGAATTTTTTCACCGTCTGCGGTCGCGGCCCATACAACGTCATTTACAGAACTGAGCAGGTTCTGAAAATGCATTTCGTTTTCCTGCAAAGCCGTTTCAGCCTGGCTTTGTTTTTTATTCAGACGCAGCGACCTGAGGCCGTATGCGAGATCATTTGTAAGCCCGGTAAGAAGTTTAATTTCATCATTGTCAAAAATATCGGTTTCCGCCGAATAAAGATTTACCACACCCATAACCGTTCCTTCTAATAGCACGGGAAATGCGGCGGAAGACGCATATTTGTTTTTTTCTGTGTTTTTATGAAGGTTATTTAGAAGAGGATCTGAAATATCCGATACTTTATGATTAATAACCGGGTGCAAGGTCTGCAGGGCTTTTCCTGCCGGGGTTTGGCTAAACTCTTGATCAGGCATGGAAATAATTTTTTCAACCAATTCTGTTTCATCATAACCCGCGCTGGCGATGTGATCAGTAATTAATGTTTTATTTTCTCCGGTCAGTGAGATCCAGGCCGTTTTGTATCCCCCGGTTTCCAAGGCGATCAGACAAAGCGCCTTAAGGAGATAGAACTCCTTTTTAATATATAACAACGATTTATTGAATTCATTATGAATTTGTAATGCCCGGTTTGATTTGTGAAACTTATTTTCAGTAAGATTTTGCTGTTTCAATAACCAGAGCGTATAAAAACTGAAAATATAAATTAGAGAAATAATAAGCAGGCGTGTCCAGATTTCATATCCGTTTTTTATAAATAATTGATCGTAAAGATTCCCTTTGTGAAGAAAAAATGAATCGAGCAGTGAGGCAAGAAACCAGATAATCATAAAAACAGTCCCTACACATAGGAATTTTATGATAATGTTTGATGTATATGCTGTATAGAGTCTTAAAAAAAGTTTTTTAGACATCCCAAAATCCTGACCTTATTGACTCATTTAACTTGATCGGAATTACGATCGCTTCCATTAATATAAAAATTCTATCAGATATTTCAAAAGTTCTCCACAAAAACTATTGATAAGATAGTATAACACACTGAAAAAAAAGAAAAAAAGCAGAAGGTGTTTATGGAATCAGATTGTTTTTAAGAATTTATATATCATAAGATACGGCACTTCTAATCAAGGACCTTGCGAACAGCAATAGCAAGGTCCTTCATAATGACCGGTTTTAACAGAAAATCCTTTATTCCAAGGGATGCGGCTTTTTCAGTCGACATTAATTCACTGAATCCGGTACAGAGGATAATCGGCAGATCGGGTTTGATTTTTATCAGTTCCCGTGAAAGTTTCTCACCGGTCATATCCGGCATGGTTAGATCCGTAATCACAAGATCGATTTTTTCATGATCATTTTCAAAAATATATAAAGCGTCGATGCTGCTTGTTTGAATGGTCACCTTATAACCGAGGCGCTCCAGCATCTGCTTCGCCATTTCTGCAATCAGGATTTCATCATCAACAAATAAGATATGTTCTTTACCACATGGGAGGGATTCAATATTATAGATATCAGGTGTTATCGGTTCAGTTTCAAGCTGGGGAAGATATAATAAGAATGTTGTACCTTTGCCGGGAGTGCTCTTAACGTTTATATGCCCTCCATTGCTTATGACAATACCATGAACAATAGAGAGACCCATTCCGGAGCCTTCACCTTTTTCCTTGGTTGTGAAGTACGGTTCAAATATTCTGTTCACCACGTTCTGGTTCATTCCATGACCCGTATCGCTGACTGTTAAAACATTATACTGACCTACGGATATTCCAGGATGGGAAGCTATATCAACTTGTTTGAGTTCCAGGCTGTTAAGACCGACTGATAGTATGCCTCCATTTTTACTCATGGCATGGTATGCATTGGTGCAAAGGTTCATGATTATCTGGTGAATCTGTGTCGGGGCCGCCATGACGCTGCCGCATTCAGTGTCAATTTTCTGACTAATTCTGATTGTACTCGGGAGGGTAGAACCCAGCAGTTTAAGTGCTTCCTTTATAATCAGATTGATTCTTACGGGTTTGCGTTCCTGACCGCTCTGTCGGCTGAATGTGAGGATTTGATCAATCAGGTCCCTCGCGCGGTATGTGGCTTTGAGCACCTGATTGAGGTTTTTTCTGATGATACTGTCTGCCGGTGAGTCATGCATTGCCATTTCTGTGAAACCGATAATCGGTGAAAGAATATTATTAAAATCGTGTGCAATACCGCTGGCCAGGGTGCCGATTGCCTCCATTTTCTGGGCCTGCTGAAGCTGAAATTCAAGTTTTTTCTGGTGGGTGACATCCCGGATAATACCATGATATCCCAGGGTTTTTCCCTGGTTATCTTTTCTTAAAGTTGTGGTCAGGAGGCAATGTAACTGAGATCCATCCTTTTTGGATAAAACGACTTCATAATCCCTTACGGATCCATTCTTTTCGATTTCATTTTGAAATGTTTTCCTGTCTTCATGATTCACATAATGATCACCCGCGTTCTTTGCCATCATTTCTTCTTTTTCATATCCGAATAACTCGAGCATGAACGGGTTGACTTCCAGGTATCTGCCGTCCCTGGCGGTAATATAAACCGCGTCCCTGGATTCTTCGAAAAGGGTTTTGTACCTGTATTCACTTTCCAGGAGCGCCTTTTCCGCTTTTTTTCGCTTGGTAATGTCTATTGATACTAGCTGGATGGCTGTTATGCGGCCTTTATAATCGCTTACCGGCTGGAAATTTGTTAAATACCAAATAGTGCCGGAAGGGATCGTGATCAGGTCCTCAAAGATCAGGCTTGTATTTGATTCCAACACCCAGCCGATCCTATCCCGCGTAATATCAGCCATATCCGGCATAATTTCGAATATCGATTTTCCGATTAATTCATCCTGGGTGCTGTTGAGATTTTTAGCACCGATTTTATTAACAAATGTAATGATACCTTCCGGTGTGAGATATTCAATGGGTGTCATGGCGTTGTCCACAACCATTTTATATTTTTCTTTACTTTTGCGAAGGGCTTCTTCGGTCATGTTTGGTTCTGTGATCTCGATTGTATTAATAACGATCGCTGACACCCTGCTGTTTTTCATGACAGGACCATAATAAGCCTCATACCATACCATATTGTTTTGGGGACCCAAACCTCTCATCCGGTATCTGCCGGTTTGACCTGATTCAAAGACCCTCTCCATTGCCTCTATAGAGGCATCATGATGTCCATCCGCTTCAAAATCGTGGATATTCATACCGATGGCTTTTTCCGCTGATATCCCCGCTACTGACCGGTTAACATATTGAACCGTACCGTTTCGATCCGCGATCGTAACGAATCCGGGAAAACTATCCATCAGGGAAGTCCATTTTTCATTTGATTCTTTGATTATCGATTTTAGAGCATTATTTTCATCTTTCTCACGATTCAATTGTTTATCGGTCTCGGCAAGCGTTAAGGAAAGTATATCAACCTGTTTTTTCAGTGCCGTGATATTTTGTTCAGATGCTTTTTTTCCCGATTTAATATCCATTAATGATGCCCCTGCAGATGGTAAAACATTCAAAAAAAGGAGTTGCCCGGTAAGGAAAGATTAATATTAAATTTTGACGGTTTCGTAAAAAGTCCAACTTCTGCGTTGTGCTGCATTTCGCAATCATTCAACCCCCCTGTTAAATAAAAAGACAGATTTAACAGGGCGGGTCCGATAAGTACGCTTTATGATTACGAAATATGCACGCCTTGAATTTGAACTTTTTACGAAACCGTCTAATTCGAACTTTTTAAGTTTTATATTATAACCAAATATGTAAAAATAATCAAATTGAGATTGAATCATCCGGTTGAAGTACCGGCGGATTTGTCTCTACCGTTTGTGGATACTTGAGACCGGTTCCGGTGTTGAGGAGGACGACCGTGTCGTCCGCCTTGATCCAGTTCTTTTTTACAAGCTGAATTGCGGCTGCCAGTGTAGCGGCGCCTTCCGGACATACAAACGCTCCTTCACGGGCGGCTATCATCTGCTGGGCTTTTATTATTTGTTTGTCTTCAACCGCGATCGCACAGCCGTCTGTTTTATAAACAGCGTCTAACACAAGAAAATCTCCCAAGGCTTTTGGAACTGTAATTCCAAAAGCCATTGTTTTTGCGTTATCCCAGAATACCGATTCGGATTTTTTTTCCTCCCATGCCTTGACGATGGGCGCACAGCCTGTTGACTGGACAGAGACAAGCCGCGGCATTTTATCATTGATCCATCCGAGCTCCTGAAGCTCTTTAAGTGCCTTGTATATCCCGATAATACCAACACCGCCGCCTGTCGGGTAAAGGATGACATCTGGTATTTCCCAGTTGAATTGCTCTGCCAGTTCAAGTCCCATTGTTTTTTTACCTTCGATCCTGTATGGCTCCTTCAAAGTTGACGCGTCGAACCATCCATGCTGGGACACCGCGCGGCCGACAATTTTACCCGCGTCACTGATCAGCCCGTCAACAAGATAAAGATCGGCACCTTTCACGGAAACTTCTTTAAGATTTATTGCCGGCGCGTCTTTGGGCATAATAATAATGGCTCTGATGTTGGCCGGGGCGCTGTAAGTTGCCCAGGAACCACCCGCGTTACCGTTTGTAGGCATTGCAAGGACTTTTACGCCTAACTCTTTCGCCCTGGAAACACCAACCGCGGCTCCTCGATCTTTGAATGTTCCGCTTGGAAGCATGCCCTCGTCTTTCATATAAAGAGCCGGCATGTTTAATTCAGGTCCTATATTTTTAAGATGCAGAACAGGCGTCATACCTTCTCCAAGAGAGACGATATGTTCTTGTTTTTTTACCGGCAGGAGTTCCCGATATCGCCAAAGATCCGGTTTCCTGTTTAATAATGAATCTTTAGAAAAAACGGTTCTGATTTTGTTAAGATCATAACGAACAAGCAGCGGGGAACCGCAGACGCATAATTGAATTAATCGTTCGCTTTCATAAGTCAAACTGCATTTTGGGCATTCCAAGTGTGAAACATACATACTTTCATTCTCCTTTGTTTTTTTGTATCTTTTTTCCAACACGTATATTCTATCTGCCAGAATATTATTGTAATATCAAGTCTTGTAATGTATTTATGCCGAGATAATTTGTAAATGGGATCACAATGAATGTGGCTGGTATAAAGGAAATGATCAATGAAACTATCGAAAGAACTTAAAAAAATTATTTTAAAATTATTCAATCCATCGCAGCTCCATCAGGTTTACAAACTGCAAAAGGAGAGAAAACGGCTGAAAAGAGCTAAAAAAGATGCACAGTTAAAACTGTATTCAGAGATATTAACCGGAGACTACCTTCATTATGGGTATTTTAAAAATCCTGACACGATACCCGAAGATATCAGTCTGAATAATATGGAAAGAGCCCAGCATGATTATGCATGCCAGTTTTTAGAAAGAATTTCAGACCGGAATTCTCCGGTTCTGGATGTGGGATGTGGGATGGGCGGCCTTTCAAATATGCTCCAAAAAGAACATTTAAAACCGGTCGCCCTGACACCTGATATCAATCAAATCAGGTATATCGAAAAAAAATACCCCGATATTGAATTGATCCATGGTAAATTCGAGGAAATTGATTCAGAAAAATATGTAAATCATTTTGGCACTATTATCACCTCCGAATCCCTGCAGTACCTGAAGCTTGATCAGGCGCTTGCCATTATCGATAAAATCCTTAAAAACGGGGGCATCTGGCTGGTTTGTGATTAT
Source organism: Deltaproteobacteria bacterium (assembly GCA_030593645.1). Lineage (GTDB taxonomy): Bacteria > Desulfobacterota > Desulfobacteria > Desulfobacterales > JAUVGT01 > JAUVGT01. Next base: position 13,641 of record JAUVGT010000015.1, on the reverse strand, counting down.
TTCAGAAAAGGCCGGTCATTTGAAAAATCAGGTCACTTCTGGGGTCGCTTTCTGGAAAAAATCAATGAAAACCGGTTTTCCATTATACATGAAAAAGATATCACAAAGAACATACTGGTTACATTAAAATATGTGTATATGTGGGCCAACAGGCTGGGGCTGCCGATAATGAATTTTACATTTGAAAAGTTCAGAACAAAACAGCCCGGGTTTCATTATCTTTTCAAGGATATTGTACACCACCTGGAAAAATTAGTAAATGACGGAATAGAAGTAATCAATCCGGAACGGTTTGAAAACGAGAAGAAGTATATGTTTCTTGTCATTAAGCGAAAAAAAGACATGACATAAAAGAAGGCTTTGAAACCACTTCTAATCATGAAAAGGGAGCAGTTGCTGATGGGTGTTTGCAAAGTAAACGGTGAGAATTATACGAAGACAAAAAAACGTGTTGGATATATCCATAGAAATAAAGCAAAAACGGTAACGTATTCAAAGCTCGGTTTCAGGTGCGGTCTGGAAATTCATCAGCAGCTCAAGACTGAAAAAAAACTGTTCTGCAGGTGTCCTGCCGGTTTTTATCAGGATCGCACGGATTTTGATGCTGAGATCGTACGGCATATGCGACCCACCTTAAGTGAGCTGGGAGAGTATGATGGTACCGCCCTGATGGAGTTTAAAACAAGAAAAAATATTTTCTATTGGATCAAGAACAGTACTGCCTGCACCTATGAAATAGATGACACGCCGCCATTTAAACTGAACAGGGAAGCCCTTGAAACAGCCCTGGAGGTGGCACTCATTTTAAAGACAAGTATTGTGGGGGAACTGCATATTACACGAAAACAATACCTGGATGGCAGCATCCCAACCGGTTTCCAGAGAACAGCTATTGTTGGAATTGATGGCAGTATTCCATTGCGTGGGAAGAACATCAAGATTATACAGCTTAGCATCGAGGAAGATTCCTGCCGGGAAGTATCGGATATTGGGCATAAGAGGATATATACAACAGACAGACTTGGAATTCCTCTGATTGAAACTGTTACAGAACCTGTGCTGTTAACTCCGGATGAGGCGGTCGAAGCCGGTCAGTATCTCAGGTTTCTTACCCGGAGCACCAACAAGGTCAGGACAGGTATCGGTGCCGCCAGACAGGATGTGAATGTCAGCATAAAAGGGGGAACTCGTGTTGAAATAAAAGGTGTCTCGAAGCTCAGGATGATACCCCTGCTCACCCATAATGAAGCGTTCAGGCAGAAAGCGCTTCTTGAAATAAAAAAAGATCTTGCCCTCAGGGGCCTGAAAAAATCCAAATGGAAGGCAACGAGTGTTCGGATTTCATCGAAAGCGGTTGATTTGAAAACGGGATTTCTAAAAAAGTCATTGGAGAAGGGTTATCTGATAATCGCTGTTAATCTTCCCGGGTTTAAAAATATACTTTCTTTTTTTACCCAACCGGGAACAACCTTTGCGAATGAGATCAGTGACCGCTTAAAGGTTATTGCATGTCTTGATAAACCGAATATGCTGTACTCGGAAGAATTCGAAGGTGAACTGAATATGGCCGACCTTGAAAAAGCAAGAAAAACGCTTGGGGCCGGGGAAAATGATGCGCAGATTATTTTCAGGAGCCATGAAGATGATATGAAAACTGCGCTGGAAACAGTGGAAGAACGCTGTGTTCTTGCATTTGACGGTGTACCCCCTGAAACCCGTAAGTCCCTTAAAAATGGAACCACTGTATTTGAGCGGGTGCTCCCGGGTCCGAACCGCATGTATCCGGACACCGATTCAGCACCCATTCCCATTACAGAAAATATGATTGATCTGGCAAGGGATAGAATGCCAGAGGAAATCTCTTCACGGTTTACCCAGCTTAAAAAATGGAAAATTCCCGAAGACACATACACCTATATATTAAAATGCAATTTCTGTCCTTTAATGACTCGTATTATTTCTGACTTTAAAGCATCCCCGATTTTTTTGGGATGTCTGATCGGGCATCATTTAAGATATATTGAAGGACATTTTAAGCCTTCTTCTTTGTTTATTCCGGAGAAGCTGTATACTTTGTTTAAATTTATTCATCAAAAAAAACTGGGGCATGAAATCATCAGGGAAATGCTTAAGGTTGTTTATCAGTATCCGAATATGGATTTTGAATCGGTACTCATTACCATCAAATATATCCCGGCTACAAAAGAGGAAATTCTATCCAATGTGTCTGTCCTGAAGGAAAAGTTTCGAGAGATAAGATATTCAAAAGATCCCGCTGCCGAAGTTGCATGGATCATGGGGCATCTGCGTGAACTCGCTCTAGGGAATATACGCATGAAGACTTTAAGAAAAGAGATCGAGGAGGTCTGCAATGCTTGAAATGTTTAAAGGGTATAGGGGTGAAGCACTTACCGTATTGAAAAAATTCAATATCCGTGTATGGAGCGAAACCCGGGTCGATACCACCCGGGGGAATTTCAAGGGGATTGTTTTACCAAGATCTGAAAATGACGATGACAGACACCTGGTATTAAAACTGGCTACGGGATATAATGTAGGCATCGCGGTAAATACAATCACCAACATGAAGGAATTCGGCTATAAAAAAGCCAATTACAAAATTCCTGAAAAAGAATTTCCAATGACCAAAGGCAAGCCGAACATTAAGCTGTTCGGGACCGGAGGAACAATCGCATCCAGGCTCGATTACAGAACCGGGGCTGTGATTCCCGCATTTTCACCGGGCGAACTTTATGGGGCTGTTCCTGAACTGGCCGATATCTGCAACCTTGAGACGGAGAAGCTTTTTGCCGTATTCAGCGAGAACATGGGACCGAAACAGTATAAAATTCTTGCAAACGCTATCGGGGATGAAATTCGAAGGGGAATTGACGGAATTGTGATCGGTCATGGCACGGACACAATGCATCATACGGCCTCGGCACTTGCGTTTATGGTACAGAATTCACCTGTTCCGATCATCATGGTGGGCTCACAGCGGTCTTCCGACCGTCCGTCGTCAGATGCCGCTCTCAATTTGATCCATTCCTGCAGTGCGGCCGCGTACAGTGATATTGCCGAAGTCATGGTTTGTATGTTCGGGCCGACTTCTGATGAATATGCGATACTTCATCCGGGGACCCGGGTCAGAAAAATGCATTCGTCCTACAGATCAACATTCAGGACAATCGGTGACATTCCGCTGGCGACGGTTGAGAAGGACAATATTAAACCGCTTAAAAAAGACTACAGAAAAAGGCGAAATGATCGAAATGTGGAAATATATCCGTTTTTTGAAGAAAAAGTATCCCTGTTGTATTATTATCCCAACATGCACCCGGATATTATCGATTCACTCGTGGATAATGGATACAGGGGTATCATTATTGCCGGGACAGGTCTTGGCCATGTGAATAAGCCTGTCTACAAAGCACTCGACAGGGCAAACAAGAAGAATGTGGCCGTATATATGACGGTACAAACCCTGTGGGGTTACACCCATATGTTTGTTTATGAAACCGGAAGGGATATCATGAATCTTGGTGTGATTCCTGCCGAGAATATGCTGCCTGAAGTCGGATATATTAAACTTGGATGGACGCTTGGACAAACCGATGATCTTAAAAAAGTAAAAGAGATCATGCTGACCCCGATCTGCAGTGAGATTACTGAAAGAGAACCCTATAATGGTTATCTGATCCTCCAGGGCGGGATACCGGAGGTTGAAGATTTTCTAAAGCATTTTCATAAGTGATGGGGCTGGTCTGCGTTGGATTTTGTAAAACTGGTTAAGAAATTGAAAAGTCTTTTATTGACGGTTCCGTAAAAAGTCCAACTTCTGCGTTGTGCTGCATTTTGCAATGATTTAACGTACGATAAGTACGCTTCATCATTACAAAATTTGCACGCCTTGAATTTGAACTCTTTACGAAACCGTCACATTCGGACTTTTTACAAGACCATCAATTATTGACTTGACAAAAATTAAATAGACGTGTAGCTACGCTCGAACAGGGCTTTAAAATGGTCTGACCATAGGCTGTAATAGGCTGTATTTTTTCGGATAGACCCTGCCCGCTGAACCCTGGAGATTGTTTCAAACCGTCACATTCGGACGTTTTACGAGTTACGAGACCATCACTATTTATAAAGGAGACTTTTCAATGTACTGGAGAAAACCTCTGGACCAGGACAAGATAAAGGTCCCATGCGGTATCATCCATATAATTGAGGATCGGTGCAAGGGGTGCGGATTTTGTGTTGAATTCTGTCCCCAGGGTGTGCTTGTGATGTCGAAAAGCACAAATTCCAAAGGATATCATCCGCCTGAAATTAATGACAGCAAACATTGCGTAAACTGTGGTTTGTGTTCATTGCTCTGTCCGGACTTTGCCATATATATTGAAGATAAGGGAAAACGAACACCGGAAAAGGTGGAAACAAAAGGAAAGGCTGAGGAACAATCATGAAAGAACAGAAAGGTTTGCTAACCGGTGACCATTTTATGCTGGGTGATTATGCCGCGGCTGAAGGGGCACTCCTGGCAGGCTGCAGGTTTTTCGCCGGTTATCCGATCACACCCGCGACGGAAATCGCGGAAAGAATGTCCACCAGGATGCCGCAAATCGGTGGTGTTTATATTCAGATGGAGGATGAAATTGCCTCCATGAACGCGATTCTCGGCGGTTCCTGGTCAGGTGTCAAATCGATGACAGCCACAAGCGGCCCCGGTTTTTCATTAATGATGGAAAATCTTGGACTTGGAATCATGCTGGAAACACCCTGTGTAGTGATTAATGTACAGAGAGGAGGCCCCTCCACGGGCCTGCCGACTTTAGTCGGCCAGCAGGATATGATGCAGGCAAAGTGGGGGTCCCATGGGGATTACGAAATTATCGCTCTTTGTCCGGGCTCGCCACAGGAATTTTTTGATCTGACCATCAGGGCCTTTAACCTGGCAGAAAAATACCGTACACCGGTTTTGGTGATGGCTGACGCTGAAGTCGGGCATATGACTGAAAAAGTGGTTATCCCCGATCCCGAAGAAATAGAAATCATCAGCCGGCCGATGGTGAGGAAAGGTGATGTTGAACCGGATCACTTCAGGATCTACCGGGATATGACTCACTGTAAGGGTGGAGTTCGTGTTTCCCCAATGGCCAAAGCAGGAGATGGATTCCGTTTCCATGTGACAGGTTTGACACATGATGAGCGTGGATATCCGGATATGAGCGCCAAAGGTAATGAATGGAACATGGAACGCCTCATCAGTAAGATCCGGGATAATAAAGATGATATTATCTGGGTGGAAGAAAAGGATCTGGATGACGCGGAAGTTGTGGTCGTGTCATACGGTATTTCGGCAAGAACCGCGTTATGGCCGATTGAGCTGGCAAGAAAAGAGGGTATCAGGGTGGGATTGCTTCGCCTGATTACGGTATGGCCCTTTTCTGAAGAAAAAATTAGAAGGCTTGCCAAATCAGTGAAAGCGTTTGTGGTACCGGAGATTAATATGGGGCAGATTGTTCGGGAAGTTGAAAGATGCGCTGCCGGTGAAGCCGCTGTATTTGGTGTACATCGGCCGGGTGGTGAAGTACTGGACCCGGCTGAAGTGCTTAATACCATAAGAAAAGCGGCTGGTCATCCGGTACAGACAGAGGATGCAGTAATTGCAAACCAGGAAATACAGGAGTAAATACGATGTCTGCTGATAAAATACCAGCCGATAGTATATCGCACTTGTCAGGTTATGAACCCCCTGACCAGAGTGACTGGGAAACCGGTCTTCATCCAATGGACAGTCTTCTTCGCGGGGAACGTCTGCCGCATATCTGGTGCCAGGGCTGCGGACTGGGAACAGCTTTAACCACTTTTATCAGTGCCCTGCAATGGTTGGAAAAAAACAAAGAATGGGACCTTGAAAAAGTGGCTGTGGTATCAGGGATCGGTTGTTCAGGCCGTGTTGCAGGATATATACGTCTCGATTCTTTTCACACCACGCACGGCAGGGCGATTCCATTTGCTACAGGTCTGAAGATTGCCAATCCAAACCTGAAAGTTGTGGTCTTCTCAGGTGATGGTGATATCGCTGGAATCGGAGGGAATCATTTTATTCACGCGGCGCGCAGGAACCTGGATATTACTGTGATTTGTGTCAATAATTTTAATTATGGGATGACCGGCGGACAGGTCGGTTCAACAACGCCTCACGGTGCCAGGGCCGTTACCGCGCAATATGGAAATTTTGAATACCCGTTTAACCTGCCATATCTTGCAGCGGCAGGCGGTGCCTCTTTTATGGCAAGGTGGACTGTGCTGCATGCCAGGAGACTTGAATGGACCCTTCGTGAAGCAATGGAGCACCGGGGGTTTAGTTTTGTTGAAATTATTGCACCCTGTTCCACGGCTTACGCTCGCTGGAATCCGGAGGGCAAGGGACTTGATCCGGAAAAGTTGAGACGGCGGGGTCTTGAAGTCATCAAACATTATAAGGAGATCGGAAAAATATCTCCTGAAACGCACCCAAAAGACGCGGATGTCAAAGTAGATGAAAATGGTGTGATTATTGAAATAGTTGAAGGTAAATTTATTGATGATCCAAAACCCGACCTGCAGGAAGCGATTGACCAGATGGCGCCCATCGCTGAAAAAAAATGGAAAGCGGCAAAAAGGGCTATCGATAACCGGCCAAAGGTTAAGGGCAGGACAGACAAAGTGCCACGAAAAGAGCTTCAATTGGGAGGGTTTGGCGGTCAAGGCATTATCAGCGCCGGAAAGATAATCGGACAGGCAGCTGCCATTTATGACAAACTGGAAGCGTGTTTTACCCAAAGCTATGGACCGGAAGCACGAGGTGGTGCCGCCGGTTCACAGGTGGTAATCTCAAGCGATTTGATTCATTATCCAAACATTACCGAGCCTGAAAGTGCCATCATTATGTCCCAGGGGGCTTATGAAAAATATGCGCCGTTAATAACAGAGAAAGGAATTCTCCTTATTGATGATGGCCTCGTGGTTTTACCTGAAAACCATCGACAGGATATTGTCACATATGGTATCCCCGCCACAAAAGCTGCTGAAGAAATGGGGAACATCCGGGCCGCCAATACCGTCATGCTTGGGTTCTGGACGTCAATAGTCGGTGCGGTTAGTAAAGAAGCAATGAAGCTGTCTTTGGCGGATTCAGTACCGCCGAAAACGGTGGATGTAAATATAAAGGCTTTTGATTATGGTTATGATCGGGGAACGGAATTGAAGAAGACGAAAGCGATACCAATACCGACCCCGACAGAGAAAACCGGTACAACACATTCGGGTGATAAAAAAAGTAGTATTAATGAACCATAATGTTATTGTCGGAGGTAACACTAAGTGAGTAAAGGTGTACTCGTTATTGGCGGAATGGAAGCCGGTATTCAGGCCGCTCTGGATCTTGCGGATATCGGAGCTGAAGTTCACATCGTGGAATCAACACCGTTTTTCGGAAAGAACAGTCATTCAAAAATACCTGCTCATCTGTTTAAAACTCAAGTGATGGAAGCGGCAAAACATCCGCGTATTAAAATATGGACAAATACCTGTATCGATGAAGTAAAAAAAGAAGCGGGAAAATTTTCTGTAGAGCTTCGACAATATCCCAGGTTCGTTGATCTTTCTAAATGTACGGCCTGCGGGGACTGTGTGGATGTTTGTCCTGTAACAGTACCCGGAAAAGAACACAAGGCAGTCTATCTGTCTGATATCGGTCAGCCCGGATGTGCTGCGATCGAAAAGTCAGGGCAAGCACCATGCTCGAGTTCATGCCCTGGCGGTATCCATGTGCAGGGGTACGTGGCTCTTACAGCGCAGGGTCGCTTTAAAGAAGCCATTGAACTGATTCGGGAAGCAATTCCTTTTCCGGGTATTTGCGGAAGGATCTGTACCCATCCCTGTGAGGTGAACTGCCGCCGTGGCGATGTGGATACGTCTGTATCGATCAGGCTGCTGAAACGGTTCCTCGCGGATTGGGAGCTTAAGGAAAATAAAAACAATCCCTCTAATGATTTGGCTATCCCCGAATATCAGGATAACGCGTGTAAAGTGGCCATAATCGGAGCCGGTCCCGCGGGGATGACAGCTGCCGAATACCTGGCAAAGGCGGGGCATCGAGTGACAGTATTTGAAAAGCTTCCCGTTGTCGGCGGTATGCTTGCCGTGGGGATCCCCGCGTACAGGCTTCCCCGTGAAGTGATAGCCTCTGAATATAAAAACATCATGGATCTTGGGGTGGATGTTCAGTTGAATACCGCGATAGGCCCGGACGGCGATTATTCTTTTGATGATCTTTTAAATGACGGATATGGCGCTGTCTGCCTGACAGTGGGCGCGCACAGTAGTTTTTCTCTTGGCATACCGGGAGAAGATCTGAAAAATGTGGTACAGGGGATAGAATTACTCAAGGTTATCAGTTTGTCACAGCAGACAAAAGGTCCCGTTTGGAAGAAAAAACTAAAAGCGCTGATGCCATCTAAAAAAAACGCAAAAGCAGTGGTGCTGGGCGGTGGGAACACGGCAATGGATGTATCACGCGCGTTGAAACGTTTGGGTATAACGAATGTCAGCATACTTTACCGGCGAACACGAAATGAAATGCCGGCACTGATCGAAGAGATCGAAGACGCGGAACATGAAGGTGTAAAAATAGAATTTCTAACTGCACCCAAACGGATTGCCGGTAATAAAAAAAATATGGTGACCGGTATTGAATGCATCCGGATGGAACTTGGGAAACCTGATGAAAGCGGCCGCAGGCGGCCTGTACCGGTTCATGGCAGTGAATTTCTGCTGGATATCGATATGGTTGTACTGGCCATCGGCCAGGCGCCGGATTTTGATTTTCTTGAAAGAAATGACGATATCGCGATTGGTAACGACAGGAGGATCTGTATCGGTTCAGGAAGTTTCATGACGGATCAAAAAGGTATTTTTGCCGCAGGAGATGCTGTTACCCGTGATAAAATGATGGCCATTGAAGCAATCGGTATGAGCAAAAAAATGGCAAGGGAAGTCGATTTATATTTAAGAGGAGAAAAAATAACTGAAATCGCTTCAAAGATACCGGTGTCATTTAGAGAGATGACCGCGGAAGAACTGACGCCAAAAGAAAAAGTGAGTGGTCCTGTTTTACCTGCCGCCAAACGGATTAAAAATTTTGATGAAGTGGAACTGGGATACTCCAGGGATCAGGCCGTTAAAGAAGCTCAAAGGTGTTTAATTTGCGGACCATGCAGTGAATGCATGGCATGTGTCAAAGCGTGTAAGCCTGAGGCTCTGATTCACAATCAGAATGAAATTCTTGAAAAAATGAATTTTGATACTGTAATATATGCGGATAATCCTGTCGCCACGGATAGTATGCGTCTTGTCAAAGATTATTTGGAATCAGGAGAATTTTATCAGGTACCCTTTGATAACCCTATTATGGGTTCTGCCGCGGCTTGTCGTGTAAGATCAAACATCACCGATATAAAAAGTTCAGCATCTTCAGCGGGGATTGCCCCGGATTATAATGAACATGCGCGAACCGGTATATTCATCTGTAAATGCGGAGAGGAGATATCGGGAATTATTAATGTTGATATCCTGCGTGAACACGCTCTTGCTCTAACGGACGTTAAACATGTTGGTATTTTGCCTTTTTCCTGCCGGATTGAGGGTGCTGAAAAAATAAATGAAATGATCTCTGCACATCGTTTGAACCGGGTCGTACTGGCTGCCTGTTCATGCTGTTCGTTTGATCAGGTCTGCTATAGCTGCACTTACCAGAGAATGAGATGTAAAAGTAATCTGGGAGTGTTTAACATTGACGCTGCCCGGAAATCCATAATAAAAAACAATGGCTTGAATTCTGCAGATTTTGAATTTGTAAATATCAGGGAGCAGTGCGCATGGGTCCATGCAGACGACCCGGCTGCTGCCACAGTAAAAGCAGGGAAGCTTATCGCGGCAGCAGTGGTGAAAATCAGGGAAATGTCCAAAAGGACGATAGAACCCGTTGTAATTGACCGTTCCGTGATTATCCTGGGAAACAGCCCGGCATCCCTAGGATGCATGAATGGATATGAAAAACAGGATGTCAAATCCTACCATATCAAGATGCCGATACGTGGCATGGAGCATGTTGAGGGATGTTACGTGATAAAAACTGATGATGGCATTGTTAAAGCGGCTGCAATCATGATTGCTCCCGGGGATGCAGCGGAAGCAGGTCAGTTGTTAAAGGTTTTTTCAGATAATGGCCTGAACGTAAAACATACCGGAAACATAATAGAAATGTCAAGGCAGGGTGTTTTCTTCTGCGATCCCGAGTTTGATACTCAAGCAGCAGCGGACGCTGTGGTGGCACGCACATGTGCATGGCTATGCCGTGTTCAGAGTAATATTAAACCGATCACCGGTAAAGTGGATCCGGATAAATGCAGGATGTGTTACACATGTATTGACGTTTGTGAAGCCGGGGCTCCGCGGCAAACCGGGGAAGGTATCGACAGAAATGTATGGATTGACCCGGCTCTTTGTTACGGGTGCGGAACCTGTGCGGCAAAATGCCCTTCCAATGCGATATGCGCAGGGTATTCAACCGATATTCAACTTGAAGCGATGATTAATGAGCTTATAGTCAGATAGTAACAGATAGAAGTGGTTAGGGAGATAGTAATAATGGAGACCGGGAGCATCATCGTATTTACATGTAACTGGGACGCATACAGCGGACTTGAAACCGCGGGAGCGAAACGTCATTCTTACCAGCCTGAAATTATACCGATTAAATTAATGTGTCTTGGCAGAATAAGCACCGGAATTATTTTGAAGGTCTTTGAGCGCGGTGCGGATGGGGTATTTCTGATTGGCTGTCCCAAAGATGAATGTAAATATTATTTTGGAAACAAACATGCGAAAACGATAGTCGCTGAAGCTCAAGAATTGCTCACACTCCTGGGTTATTCTTCCGGCCGGTTGAAAATGGACTCTATAGCCGCTGGGGAAGGGGATAAATTCACTGAAAAGGTTCGGGATTTTGCCGAGGGTTTAAGCAAAATCTCAGAGGGTGTTTAATAACCAATGACAGGTATCCAGTCGAACATGAAAACAATGCGGGAAATCATAAATCAAAACAGAGTAACCTTATGTCTGACCTGTGGAAAATGCAGTTCTGTTTGTCCGATAACCAGATGGGAAAACCGGGAATACATCAGTCCGCGGCTGCTGGTTGAAAAAGCGGCTTCCGGTGAGGATGATCAGATTTTTAATGATTTGCTTTTCTGGTCATGCATTACCTGCGGCCAATGTACGGAGCTGTGTCCATCTGATGTCGATTTTTGCGGGTTTATACGGGATATGCGTGTGCTGGCAAGAAAAGAAAATCTTACCGGCGCGTGTACCCATGGAGATGCGATACAAACCTGGGCCAGAATAATGACCGATCCCGAACTTAAGCAAAACCGGATCGGCTGGGTTAATGATGATCTTAAAATTTCAGACAAATCAGATACCATATATTTTACAGGCTGCCTGCCATATTATGACATCATGTTCAGGGATCTTGGTTCTGAAAGCATTAAGGTCGCGCAATCCGCAATAAAAATCCTTAACAAAACCGGAATCGAACCATATGTCATGAAGAACGAACGGTGCTGCGGTCATGATCAGATCTGGGAAGGCGATGTCAAAACCTTTAAGGCTCTGGCTGAACTCAATATCGATCAGTTCAAATCGATTGGAGCCAAACGAATTATTACCACCTGCCCTGAATGCGCTTACACAATTAAATATGACTATCCGAAATCTGTCGGTGAATACGGTATGGAAGTCATGCATATTACGGAATATATGGCTGAGCAGGTATCAAAGGGAAAAATTGATTTTGTGAATGACCAGGAAAAACAAACGGTTACCTACCATGATCCGTGCCGTCTCGGCCGCAGTATGGGAGTATATGATGCCCCAAGGAAAGTTCTCAGGGAATTAGGGTATCATACTGTTGAGATGAAAAAAAATCGAAGCGCGGGTTTATGCTGTGGAACAAGCTGCTGGACATCGTGCGGCAAGACAAATAAGAAGATCCAGACTGAGAGACTGGGGCAAGCGAAGGAAACCGAGGCCGAAATGCTGGTTACCGCATGCATTAAATGCCAGGTTCACTTTAAATGTGCCCAGAAGGATAAGATGCTCGAAAATGAAATCGGTATTCAAATACATGATTTGACCATACTCGCGGCGGAACGGCTAAAGAGTTGACGGTTTCGTAATCCGCCGTAGGCGGACCAACTTTTGCGTTGTGCTGCATTTCGCAATCATTCAACTCCCCTGTTAAATAAAAAGACAGATTTAACAGGGCGGTTCCAATAAGTACGCTTCATGATTACAAAATTTGCACGCCTTGAATTTGAACTTTTTACGAAATCGTCACATTTGGAATTTTTACGAGACCATCAAGAGTTGAACAGATTAAAATGGGTTAAACGGATCAGGGGGTTGAGAGGTTTATCGTCCCGGAGGGGCGTCGTAAAGCAGCCCGGGATTTTAACACCAGGAAAAAGATAAAATATTAACACGCCCCGGTGGGGCCAAGTTCTTCTGTGGACATTAAATATGCAGCACGATCTGAAACAGGAAAAATTATTTGATCCGGCTTTTCTGGAAAGTGTCGTCAAACAGATGGCCCAGTTGCTCCATCCCGCGGGAAGCGCCATTTATCTTAATCATGAAGGTGAACAAGAAATTTTACTCACGGCTTCATATAACCTGCCGGATTATCCCATTGAACCAGAGTTGATAAAAAAAGTGTTTAAGTCCAGGAAACTGATCAGAGAGACCCGGGCAGACAAGCAATCTGTACTCGCGGTTCCTTTGATACAGTATGATATTGCCAGGGGTGTGCTGGCGATTGTGGATGAGAATTCCCGGCGTATTTTCAGTGAAAAAGACATTGATTTGATTTTGTCTATGGCCGATCATGTGGCGCTTGTCCTTCAACAGGCTGAAAAGCTGTCCCGTATGACGGATCAATTCCGTGCCCTTCACGATATTGATATTGCCCTTACATCGAGCCTTGAGTTGAGCAGGGTGCTTGAATTGATTCTTGAAAAGGCGGTGGGTCTTGTAGGGGCCGAGTCCGGTTCATTACGACAGGCGGAGATTGAACCCGGTAAGCTGAAACTCAAAGCGCATCTGGGTTCCGGTTGGACGGAAAATGCGCTTTCATTCATTCCTGAGAAAGGAATTGTTCGATGGGTGGCGGAACATAAATGTTCATACCTCTGCCGTGATTTGAGTAAGGACTCACAGAATATTGTGCTGTTTGAAGGGATGAAATCCAGTGTGGCAGTGCCCCTGCTGAATGGCCAGGAGATTAAGGATTCTGACCGCGATCTGCTCGGCGTGCTGTTGTTGGAGAGTTCAAAACTGGCAGCATTTGATCAACAGGATGTTGAACTGCTTGAAGCCCTGGCACAGGAGGCAGTTATTGCAATCCAAAATGCGACGCAGCACCAGAAACTGCAGCAGATGTATAAAAAGTATGAAAAGGAACAGGCCAGACGAGTGGCCGCGGAAAAATGGACCGTCATGGGGCAGGCAGCAACCGCTCTTGCGCATCGAATC
>JAUVGT010000083.1 GCA_030593645.1 Deltaproteobacteria bacterium | reverse complement strand
ACCACCGGTAACCATTATATTTTTCATGAAGTTTCCCCTTGAATTAGACTCCGCAAAGTAGGGTCGGCCTCTGTGCCGACTATATTCTGGGGTGCGCGATGACCTGAATTCGGCGGGCACGGAGGCCCGCCCTACTCAGATTTGACATCTAACCCGATTCTCCCAACTCTGAACCTCTGAACCCCTGAACCTTTGAGCCTTTGAACCTCTTGTATGAAACTACGCCAAAATGGCACGGTTTTCTTGATGATTAAACTGGCCGCTTCGATGGCCGGGCCTGGATTAAACAGCAAACAGATTGAACGTCGAACATCGAACGTCCAACATCGAACGTCGAATATGGATGGCGCTTCGCTTTATCTTATTTTATTCAAATGCCTGACCCCTTCAATCTATTTCCCCGCCTCAATTGGGAAAGATATATCATTGATAAATATCATAAAAAAATAAATTTACAAAAATGATACAATATATTGATATATTTGTTGACAAATGTCTGTATGTTGAGTTATTGAAGTTTCAGAAAAATTGATAGCGTTTTGGGCATACTTGAACGGACTGTTGATACTAATCGATGCGCTGGTTTACTGCTGGGCGATAATGGATTTGAAATGACACTCAATGCCCTCTTGAACCCCTGATGATGTTTTTCAACTCCATCAGGGGTTCTTTTTATTGTAAGATTTAATGATGATGGTTTCGTAAAAAGTCCGAATTAGACGGTTTTGTAAAAAGTTCAAATTAAAGGCGTGCAAATTTCGTAATTATGAAGCGTACTTATAGGACCCGCCCTGTTAAATCTGTCTTTTTATTTAACAGGGGAGTTGAATGATTGCGAAATGCAGCACAACGCAGAAGTTGGACTTTTTACGAAACCGTCAATGATGATGCGGATGCGAATGATCACCTGAATCATCTTTTATCGGACCGCCAAGAAGTTCCTGGGCGGCAAGCAAGTGGTGGTTTACTGAATCCATCTGTTTGATTGCTTCTTTTAATTCTAATACCGCATCTTTTTGACCGAACTCTTCAGCAATATCGATCCATTTATGATACTCGGCTGCATGTTCGCCATTGTGATTAATCCAGTGCGATAAAAGAAATCTTAATTTTTCCTGATCGTTCATTCGTCCTCCTTATTTTTGACCGCTCATATGTACCAGAGATTGAAGGTGTTGAAAAGGAATAATTATCTATTCAGTCATGAAATCCTGTATAAGGGTATCAATATCATCCGGATCAACAACCGACTGTTTTTCAAATGCATAGTCCATGTTAGAATCTTTGAGCTTGGTGAGCAGGCCGTATATGATCAGCATCAGAATTTTATTACCGCTTTGGGGATTTTCTTTGATAAAGGTCATTATATCTTTTCGATGGATTTTCAGGATCACAGAGTCCGTAGTGCTTGTAACATCGGCAATTCTTTTCTCTGTCATAAAGATTGCGGATTCGCCAAAAACCTCTCCTTCGTTGACGGAGCAGATATATAATGTTTTATTATCGGGTTCCTGAAGGGTGACCTCTACACATCCCTTAATAATACTGTAGAAAAATGGACTGACCTGCCCCTGGCTGATTATTTTTTCTTCTTTTTTAGGGTATATGATTTCTGTGACGGGCAATATTTTTTTTAATTCATCTTCATTGAGATAGCTGAACAATAATATCTTTTTAATTTGCGGCAGGTACTGTTCCATTGTTTCTGTTTCCATGGCTATACCCTTTTGTTTAAAAGTGGTTTAAAAATGAACAGTCAGCTATAATACAAAAGTATATTAAAAATGGGGGTTATGTGTCAAGCAAAGGTGTGGTGGATTACACATCTGAACCACCAACCACTTGAAGTAAATTTTTTATCATGGTAAGGATTAAAAAAAGTTCTCGCAAAGGCGTCCACCTTCGCTAAAGCTATGGTGGACAAGCAAAGACACAGAGGGCTGTCAGTCGCAAAGCATGCTTTGCGACTGACATAAAATAATTCGGTTTTCTTTGCGTGCTTTGATATTTACTGGATTAATATGAGTATAAACGACTTCACATCACTCGAATTTAAAAGCCGGATCATTACTGCGGAATTTATCCTGCCTTCCGGGGAAATAACTGAAAAGGATATTGAAATTCGAACCAGCCCGGTTACCGGGCGAACCAGCCGAATTGCCTTCAGCAGAATTAATGAAAATGAACCGGGTACGGGCAGACTTCCCGGGCCTCCGCCGGATCGGGATAATATCTCGAAATGTCCGTTTTGTATGCCGCAGCTGAACAGCCAGACCCCGCGAATCCATTCGAATATTACACGTTCGGGCCGCCTCATCCAGGGGGATTCAGTTTTGTTTCCCAACCTGTTCCCATATGGAAGTTATTCCGCGGTCAGCCTTTTTGATCGCCACCATTATGTTGAAATTGGCAATGCATCCGTCGATTCGTATTTTAACAGCTTAATCAATTGCAGGAACTATCTTAAAAAAATACTTAATCACGATCCGGATGCGATATATCTTGCAATCACCCAGAACCATCTTCCTTCAGCCGGCGGCTCACTTCTTCACCCCCACCTTCAGATCAACGCGGATAGAATACCATCCAACCATCATCGCACTTTATATAAAACAGCAGACATGTATTATCGCAATACAGGTCATGACCTGTTTTCAGATTACCTGGCCCATGAAAAAGAGGATGGTCGGCGTTATATCGGGAGAACAGGGTCATGGGAGTGGGTGGTGTCCTTTGCGCCCGAAGGGTTTTTTGAAATCTGGGGTATTCTGCCGCAAAAGACAAGTTTTAAGCAGGCATCAGATACTGACTGGCAAACCCTGGCGAGTGGAATCATCAATATTCAGAAATTTTATCGTCATTTAAATAGAAACAGTTATAATCTTGGTCTTCTGATCACGGAAGACGAATCAAGCCGAATTGAGCTGAGAATTGTTATGCTTGCCCGGTCCAATTATGCCCCATGGGTGCGGAGTGATTATACCGGTTTTGAAGTTATGCTGGGTGACATGACCACGTTTATACCTCCTGAACAAACCGCGGAAATGGCGCGCGAATTTTTTTAAGCAGTCCTGTCAAATTTTATCCTGTCATTTCAAGTTATCATGAATCAGGCCTTTACACGAATTATACATTATGCCATATAAAATAAATGAACGCTTGTCAGGTCATAACCTTGACAAAGGAGGAAGATAATGGAAGGTTTTTACGGCAGGATTCTTAAAGTTGACCTTACCGAAAAAAAATATCATATCATTCAGTTAAAAGATGAAATTTATAATAGATTTTCAGGAGGAAAGGGTCTTGCATCCTATCTGCTTTATATGCTTAATCCACCGGAAGTGGATCCCTTTTCTCCGGGAAACTGCCTGATTTTTGCGACCGGTCCGGTTTCCGGTAGTACGATCTGGGGATCGAGCCGTTACGGGGTATTTACTAAATCTCCCCAGACTCTTTTATATTCAGAATCCTATTCAGGCGGGAGGACCCCTGAAGCCATCAATGCCACCGGGTTTGATGCCATTGTTATCACCGGGAAGAGTCACGCCCCCCTGGTACTTGAAATAATACCTGAAGAAACGCGGTTCCATGAGGCCGGGAATATCTGGGGTATGGATTCATATGAAGCTGAAGACAGGGTTATTAAAAAATTCGGATCAAGTGACAAACCAAAAATGAAATCCGGTGCCGTGGTGATCGGCCCGGCAGGAGAAAGAAGGGTCAGGTTTGCGGTCATTGAAAATGATTACTGGCGATCGGCCGGCAGAACCGGTGTCGGCGCGGTTATGGGCTCAAAAAATCTGAAAGCGATTGTTTTCAAGGGTGATCGAAAGCGATCACTTTTTGATAAAGAGCAGATCAAAACATTTACAAAAGAACTTGCGGTGCAATCGAAATCAAATCCGGTCATTCGGCGATTTAAATCTTATGGAACACCAAATATGGTTACCGCGATAAACAAAGCCGGTGCGTTTCCAAACCGCTACTGGGCAGATACATATCTGGACGGTTGGGAAAAAATCAGTACCGATGCGCTTCATAACCAATGCGATGTAAAACCTCGAGCGTGTTCCAAATGCTTTATTGCCTGTTCGCGGATGACGACCATTAAAAACGGACGGCATGCGGGTCTGAAACTGGAAGGCCCTGAGTATGAAACTATTTTTGCCTTTGGAGGTCTTTGTCTTGTGGATGAGATCGAGGAGATCGCTTACTTGAATGATATTTGCGATCGCCTGGGACTGGATACTATTTCATCGGGTAATCTCTGTGCGTTTACGATTGAGGCTGTTAAGAGAAATGCGATCCAATATGAAATCGATTATGGAGACGTCGATGCCATAGCGGTTCTTCTTAAAATGATCGCCCGCAGAGAGGGTATCGGAGACACCCTGGCCAAAGGAATACGATTTGCGGCAGCGGAATGGGGTCTTGAAGACCTGGCCGTACATGTTAAGGGCCTTGAACCTCCGGGGTATGATCCGCGGGTTTTGAAGGGGTGCGGCCTTGCATTCGCGACATCCTGCCGGGGAGCCTGTCATCTCAGGGCCACATTTCATACTCCTGAATTAACCGGATTAATCGCGCCTGGGGCGGTTAAAGGAAAAGCCAGGCTGTTTACCGATTTTGAAGATCGCCTGACCCTGTTTGATTGTATGATCCTGTGTAAGTTTTACAGGGGCATTTATAACTGGAACAACCTAAGCAGGACTTTCAAGATGACAACCGGATTGGAAGAGGATGAGGATGCTCTCAGGAGAAAAGCCGCGGATATTTCTTCCCTGGTTCGTGCGTTTAATATCCGGGAAGGCCTAAAACCGGAAGATGATAATCTTCCAAAGCGTCTTTACAAAGAGCCGCCAAGAGGCGGAAACGGAATTCAGGAAGCGGAGCTCAAAACCATGATAAAAGATTACTATGAGCTGCGCGGCTGGGACGAAAACGGTGTCCCACCGGATTTGGATCTCCCTGAATTGGAAACCGATTGAAAATTTTGAAACCGTTTCTAAGAAAATTCGAGCACGAGAAAGTATTCCTCAGTATCTCCAAAAGGGCAGATTTAGAACCTGCCCCTACACTATTTATAATTATTTTTTAGCCCATTCCATACGCGAGAAATATGTAAATCATTTCACAAAAAAAATGAAATTATTTTCATATGGGAAAATGTTTATATAGATGTCCGGATATGATAAACATTTGAATATATGATATATATGATAGAATAGTTATCTGGCATTATGTTTGCAGTATCATTCTTTGACGTGTGCTGAACAGCACGCGGGAGACCATTTCGCATATGGGCGGTTCTTGGAGAGGGACCGCCCACGACCCTTTCGTTTTACAGGAGAATCATGTTTCACAACGCGGTATATGATTTAATTTTCATTTTTGGTATTGTAACAATTATTATCAGTATTCTTGCAATGGAAAAATGGTGGCTGCATAAAGAGAACAGAACAACATGTTCAAAAAAAATGCTGTCTGAAGATCTCTAGGCCACCCCGAAATAGTATTGCCAGCCAGGTCGTTTGTTTTTTTATTATCACATTTTCCCCCATCCTTTCGTATGGCGGCTTGAAAAAGCCGCCTTTTTTTTGTAGAAACTTAATTTTACCGAGTGTACAGAAGATTTATTGACACGACCAGAAAATCAAACCCAAAAAATAGAGGATAATCTATTTAGTATTTATTTTCTCGCAAAGGCGCAAGGCTTGCAAAGAAAGGCAGTATTTATTATTTTACACGCAAAACTTGTTTTGCGTGTACCTCCTCTGCGACTTTGCGAGAATTATTTGTTTTTCTAAACGATATCGGCACGTTATTTTAGCAGACACTATAAATAAAAACCAAAACTTTTTATCACGAAAACACGAAATATTGAAAGCACGAAAAGAACATAGTATTATTGATTAAGAATGATTCTTTGCATTTCTTTCGTCCTTTCGTGATTTGTTTTTTGTCTTTGACTTCTTCTGTTTGGCGACCCTCCATTACGTGCAACCGGACGATAAGTATTGAAACGAAACATATTTATGGTAATTACTATAAATTTTTACATTGAGTAAATTTTTCATATGTTGTATATGTTGCTCGGAATTTTGAATTCACATCATACAATCAATTTATAGATCCTTACCCATGAATCGTATCAACAGGCTTACAGCAATACTGATCCACCTGCAAACCAAGCGGATTATCAGGGCAAAAGAGATTGCCGAGCGGTTCGCCATCAGCATCCGGACTGTTTATCGTGACATCCGGGCGCTTGAAGACGCGGGCGTTCCAATCGGAGCACAAACCGGTGAGGGGTATTTTATTGTTGAGGGATATCATCTTCCGCCCGTGATGTTTACAAAAGATGAAGCCGGCGCGCTCCTCATCGGCGGGAAACTGATTGATATGTATGCTGACATTTCGGTTAAAACACATTTTGAGTCATCTCTGTACAAAATAAAATCGGTTTTAAACAGCAGTGACAAGGAATATCTGGATAATCTCAATATGTATATTGAAGTATTGAAAGCCCCGCAGAGCATCAGGGATGGGTTTCCGGATAACCTTTTATCAGAGTTACAATCTGTTCTCGGGCAAAAAAAGGTGATTACCATCAATTATCATTCCGGCTATAAAGATGAATTCACATCCCGGGCTGTTGAACCGCTTGGATTGTGTTTTTATGGTTCAAAATGGCATTTGATCGCGTACTGCCGGTTGAGAAAAGATTACAGGGATTTCAGGGTGGATCGGATTAAGAAGATTACTGAAGAAGGGTTGGTCTTTGATCCGGAAAACCATGATTCACTCAAAGATCTTGTTGAAAAAATTGTAATATCGCCTGACCTGAAATTGGTGGTTGTCCGGTTTGATCAGACCACGGCAAAAATGATCAGAGAGATAAAATATTATTATGGTTTCGTCGATGAAAAGGGAGTGGGGGATCAGGTAGAGATGAACTTTCTGGTCCCCGGTTATTCATATTTTGCCGGATGGCTCCTGTCTTTTCTTGACACTGTGGAAGTTGTATCACCGAAAACCCTGATAACTCTTATGCGGAAATATTCGGAAAAACTCCTCAATCATTACAAGCCCCATTTTTCATGATATCACTGTTCATATGACAATTTTAATCCATTGTTGACATAGGGTTGTCACTTCTTATGATTATAACACCCTGGTATGATAAATTCAAACCAAGGAGGAACGTATGAAACAGATTTCAGCAGATCAAAACACGATTGCCTATTGCGGGCTCTACTGCGGGGCCTGTAAGCGGTTCCTGGCGGAAAAGTGCCCGGGATGTCAAAAGAATGAAAAAGCGCCCTGGTGTAAAGTCAGGCAATGCTGTATGGAAAACAATTATTTAAGCTGCACGGATTGCAAGCTTGTTGATGACCCGTCAGACTGTCGAAAATTTAACAACTTTATGTCGAAATTTTTTGGTTTCATATTCCGATCGAACAGGCGGGCCTGCATCGATTTGATATCGGAAAAGGGATATCCAAAGTATGCGGAATTCATGGCTGAACAAAAACGGATGTCATTGAAAAGATAAAAATGTTTAAAGCCACTTCCAGATATAAAATAAAGGAGATCAACATGAGAGAAATGACAGCCTGCTGCGGACTGATGTGTAATGAGTGCGGTGCTTTTCTGGCCAAGCAGAATGATGATAACGAAAAAAGAAAAGAGACCGCAAAACAGTGGTCAGAAATGTTTAAAGCTGATATTAAGCCTGAGGATATCAACTGCGACGGATGCCGGTCTGAAAATGGTATGCATTTCAGCCACTGCAATGTGTGCGAGATACGGAAATGCTGCACGGATAAAGGACTTGCAAATTGCGGTGTTTGTGATGATTATACCTGTGACACCCTCGATGCTTTTTTTAAATTCGCCCCGGAAGCCAAAGAAAATCTGGAGAAAATAAGCAGTTAAGATGAAAGAAGAATGAAAAAAAGAAATTCAATTCAAAAAACCGGATCAGGGAAAAAACAATTAACCCAAGAGCTCGATACGATCATCGTGAAGGGCGCAAAGGAACATAATCTCAAGGATGTCCATGTTGAACTGCCGAAAAAGAAGATGATTGTCTTTACCGGTGTTTCAGGTTCAGGAAAATCGAGCCTGGCCTTCGATACGATCTTCGCGGAGGGTCAGAGGCGATACGTGGAATCTCTTTCATCATATGCCAGGCAGTTTATCGGCCAGATGGAAAAACCGAAATATGAGACGATCCGGGGCCTTTCACCGACTATTTCCATAGAACAGAAATCTGCCAGTAAGAATCCCAGATCAACGGTCGGGACCATTACGGAAATATACGATTACCTTCGGGTTCTTTTTGCCCGGATCGGTGAGCAGTACTGTTATAAATGCGGAAATAAAGTCGGCAGGGGCAGTGCGGAGAGTATGGTCACTCAGATACTTGACCTGCCCCGGGCATCACGCATCCTGGTACTTGCCCCCATTGTGGAAAACCGTAAGGGGGAGCACAAAGACCGTCTGGATGATTTGAGGAAAGAAGGGTTTGCCCGGGTCCGTATTGACGGTGTGGTCCAGAATCTTGAAGATGTCCAGGCATTATCCAAAAACAAAAAACACCACATCGAAGTGGTGGTCGATCGTTTGATTATTAAAAGCGGTCAAGCGTTTAAAAAACGTCTGACGGATTCTGTTGAAACCTCGCTCAGACTGGGACAGGGAAAGCTGGTGGTCCATATACTGGGCAGGGAAGATTTCAAGATGAGTGAAGCCAGGTCCTGCTGCGGGATTGCCTACCCGGAACTTGATCCACCGCTGTTTTCGTTTAACTCTCCCCTGGGCATGTGTCCCGATTGTAACGGTATCGGGAACCTGCTTTCAATGGATCCATACAAGATTGTACCCGAAAAAAACCTGACCATACGTGAAGGCGCGATCGTTCCCTGGCGAAATTATTTCTTGAAAACCGCTCCAAGAAACGGTTCATGGGGTGCCCAGCGTCTTAAAGCCATGGAGCGGCAGTGGGGGATTGATTTTGACGTGCCCTGGAAAAAGCTGCCCAAAAAACATAAAGACATGATTATGTACGGGTCAAACGGCAGGGAGCTTGTGGTGAATTGGAATTCGGAAAAAATCCACGGCGAGTTCACCACGGACTACGAAGGGCTCATGAACAGTATGATGCGCAGGTACATGCAGACAAAATCGGAACACCAGAAAAAATGGTATTCCGCGTTCATGTCATCAAAAACCTGCAAAACCTGCAAGGGACGTCGTTTGAAACCTGAAGTGCTGAATGTGAAGGTCAGCGGTCATTCAATCATGGATATTACCGAAATGACCATCATCCAGGCCTATGATTTTTTAAGATCACTGAAACTTGCCGGGAACAGGAAACTCATAGCTGAAGAGCTTTTAAAAGAAATCGTCAACCGTCTCGGTTTTCTGGTTAATGTGGGGCTCGATTATCTCTCGATGGACCGGAAAGGTCCCACCCTTTCAGGGGGTGAATCCCAGAGGATACGCCTGGCATCCCAGGTGGGATCAGAGCTGACCGGTGTGCTGTATATACTGGACGAACCGTCAATCGGACTTCACCAGAGGGATAATCTCAGATTGCTGGAATCGTTGTACCATCTCCGTGATATCGGGAATACGTTAATCGTTGTTGAACATGACAAGGAAACCATGGAATCGGCCGACTGGATTCTTGATTTCGGGCCGGGCGCGGGGCTCCTTGGCGGCCAGATTGTTGCCCAGGGCACACCCAAACAAATTATGCAAAGCAAGGTGTCGGTGACGGGCAGGTATCTGAGCGGTAAAGAAGAGATCGCGGTCCCTGAAAAAAGGAAAACGCCCGAAGATATTGGAAATAAATGGGTCACCATCATGGGGGCCGCGGAAAACAATCTGGCAAACATTAAAGTCAGTATCCCCCTGGGACTCATTGTTGCGGTCACCGGTGTATCCGGCGCGGGTAAGTCCACCCTGATCAACCAGATTCTCTACCCGGCCCTGGCACGCAGTCTGCACAATTCAACACTGGAGGTCGGAAAACATAAAAACATCAAGGGCCTTGCCCATTTGAACAAGGTCATCAATATCGACCAGAAAGCGATCGGACGGACACCGCGAAGTAATCCAGCTACCTATACCAAAGTATTTGATCATATCCGCGATCTTTTTGCCCTTTTGCCGGAATCAAAAGTCAGGGGCTACAAAAAAGGACGTTATTCCTTCAACGTCAAGGGCGGACGATGCGAAGCCTGCCGTGGGGATGGATCCATCCGGGTCGAAATGCATTTTCTGGCCGATGTGTTTGTACCGTGTGAGCGGTGCCGAGGGAAACGGTTCAATGAAGCCACACTGGAAATTAAATACAAAGATCATTCCATTTCTGATGTGCTTGATCTTTCCGTGCGCCAGGCCAGAAATGTTTTTACGAATCATCCAAAAATCAAGAAAATACTTGATACATTGAGGGATGTGGGACTGTCCTATATCAAGCTCGGTCAGTCCGCGACCACCCTCTCCGGGGGGGAAGCGCAGAGGATCAAGCTGGCAAGGGAACTGGCAAAGAAAGACACGGGGGATACCCTGTATATTCTTGATGAACCGACCACCGGTCTTCATTTCCAGGATATCAAGATGCTTTTGAATGTTCTGCGCCGTCTATCCGAAAACGGAAATACGGTGGTGATTATTGAACATAACATGGATGTGATCAAGACTTGTGACTGGGTGATCGATCTCGGCCCCGAAGGGGGAAACAAAGGCGGAAAAGTTGTGGCGGAAGGGTCTCCTGAAAAAGTTTCCAAATTAAAAAAGAGCTATACCGGGCAGTTTTTAAAAGAGATTCTGTACAAGTAAAAAACAAAAATATATTCACCGCAAAGGCGCGAAGGACGCAGAGGAGTATGCCGGCCCTTCAGGCAAAGAAAAAAACAAAAACGAATCACGAAAGCACGAAAGAACGAAAACACGAAAGAAGGGCAAAAAATATTATTAAAAATTGACGGTTTCGTAAAAAGTCCAACTTCTGCGTTGTGCTGCATTTTGCAATGATTCAACGTACGATAAGTACGCTTCATCATTACAAAAATTGCACACCTTGAATTTGAACTCTTTACGAAACCGTCTAATTCGGACTTTTTAGGAAACCATCAAAATTAATCTTTTGTTTTTTTCGTGCTTTCCAAATTTCGTGCTTTCGTGATGAAGGTTTTTGATTTTGTATTTTTCATTATATTGGCATAAAAATCTTTTTGCGTTCTTCTTGTCCCGACATACAGGCCTCCATATAAATCCATTTTTTTCTTGACAAAACATCTCCATGAATGCCATATTGTTAGATGTATATGCCTGTATATACAACTGGTAAAGTTTGGAATTATCCAGTATAATATATTATCAAGAAAGAATTTTAGGAGTTAAGATATGGCACTTGTAATAAAGGGTTCCGGTCTCACCATTGAAGATGTCGTCAAAGTGGCCAGGCATAACGAGCCGGTGGAGCTGCATCCGGATGCGGTCAAAAGGATTAATATATGCCGGGACATGCTTGAAGAAAAAATAAAAGCCCATGAGATCATGTACGGTGTAAATACCGGGATCGGTGAATTCTCTGAAGTGGTGTTAACCGATGACCAGGTCAAGGATTTCCAGAAATACCTGATATACAATCATGCTGCCGGGATTGGCGATCCCGCGCCCCTGGAGTATGTCCGGGGTGCTATGGTGGGGCGGATAAATGTTCATGCCCATGGGAATTCCGGGGGTCGGCTTGAAATCACCCGGACCCTGGTTGATATGCTCAATAAAGGTGTGACGCCTTTTGTCTGTCAGAAAGGTTCCGTGGGCGCGTGCGGAGATCTGGCACCTATGGCACAGATCGCCCTTTTAATGATGGGTGAGGGGAAAGCGTATTATCAGGGTGAGCTGTTTGAGGGTAAAGAGGCCATGGAAAAAGCAGGCATCCCGGTACCCGGCCTGAAGGCAAGAGACGGGCTGGCAGTGATCAACGGTTCCAATCTGCTGACCGCCATGAGCGCGATATTTATATATGACGCAGGCAGGTGGCTGAAACAGGCGGAAATTGCCGCTTCCATGTCCCTGGAAGCATTAAAGGCAAACATGAAACCCTATAGCGCGAAACTTCATGAAATCCGTGGTTTCAAGGGCGCGGTTCGAAGTGCCGAAGCCATCCGAAAGCTGGTCGCCGGGGGTGACCTGGCAGAAGAAAAAATGAAATGCAAGGTTCAGGACGCGTATTCCATGCGCTCGACTCCCCAGGTTGTGGGTGCCGTCCATGACGCGCTTGATTACGCAAGATCCCAGGTCGAAATCGAATTAAACGGGGTGGGCGACAATCCGATATTTTTTCCTGAAGAAAATCTGGCACTTTCAGGTGCCAACTTCCAGGGGACACCGGTGGCTGTTCCCATGGATATGGCAGGGGCATGCATCACCATGGTGAGTGTCATGTCGGAGCGGCGACTCAACAGGCTGACCAACCCCGCGCTAAGCGTGGGACTCCCCGCGTTTCTTTCAAAAGGCGCCGGAATGTTTTCCGGCCTCATGCTGAGCCAGTATACCGCGGACATGCAGATTGTTGAACAGAGGATTCTATCCGCGCCCGCCTCCATCCAGTCAATACCAGCGGCCGCGGACCAGGAAGACTTTGTTTCCATGGGCATGAACACGGCAATCAAGAATTTTCAGATACTGGACAACGCGTATGGTATACTCGGTATCGAATTAATGGCCGCGGCCCAGGCCCTGGATTTTCGTGAATACACATTTGGAAACGGGGTCACAAAGGCCAAAGAAGTCATACGAAAATATGTAGACTTTCTGGATGTGGACCGGCCCCTTTATGTGGATCACACCCGTATGAAAGAACTGGTCAAGTCCTGTGAAATCCTGGAAGAAGTTGAAAAAGTAGTGGGAAGCCTTGGTTAAAAAAAGATGAACGTTGAACATCGAACGTCCAACATCGAACGTCGAATGTGGAAACGCTTTGCGTTGTCTGATTATAATAAAATATTGAATGGGAAATGAATAAATAGATTAAAAAAAGATGAACGCTTGTCCGTCATCTTGTCTCGGCGAAGCCTTGGCAACGGTGGATGCCTCTGTGAGAGTTTAATCTTTTGCTTTTTATTGTAGTAAATAAAACCTGGTCCTTTGGGCCAGGTCAGAGATAAAAGGCTCTGCCGTAGCAAATGCTACAACTTGCGATAGAGTGATTAAAGTGCTCTAAAGTTCCGGAGTCGCAATAAGCTCCATTTTTTAAATAAAAACAGACAGAATTCATTCACTTTAGTTGTTCCGTTGAAAATCAAGCTTTTTTTTATTTGAGTCTATTTTATGTCTCAAATTACATAGAAATAGATCCATTGCTCTTT
>JAUVGT010000155.1 GCA_030593645.1 Deltaproteobacteria bacterium | reverse complement strand
TATACTCGATTTAATCCTGGGTGATCCCCGTTTTCTGCCGCATCCTGTCAGATGGATGGGAAATTCAATTTTATTATTAGAACCGCTGTTTAGAAAATTATTAAAAAATTTAATATTATCCGGCGCTCTATTATCAATATTATTAATTGCTTTTACCTGGGCAGCCGTCTATTTGATTGTTTATTATGCAAAATTATTCCATCCTGTAGTCGGTAGCATCATTGAAATCATTCTGATATTTTCCGCCATATCCGCGTGTTCTCTCAAAGATTCAGCCATGGATGTGTATCGGTCATTAAAAACCGGTAAAATAGAAGATGCAAAGGGCAGGGTGAAGCTGATTGTAGGACGGGAAGTGGATCAGCTTGACAGCAGCGGGGTTGCACGTGCAGCGATTGAAACCGTGGGAGAGAATCTTGTTGACGGAGTCATATCACCTATTCTCTATGCGGTTATCGGCGGGGCTCCTTTGGCAATGGCCTACAAAATGATCAATACTCTTGATTCAATGGTCGGCTACAAAAATGTAAAATATCTTCATTTTGGGAAAGCAGCCGCCAGAATTGATGATATCGCGAACTTTATTCCCTCCCGGATATCGATTTTTATTATCTCAATGTCAGCCTGGATTCTTGGTATGAAAGGATCACAGGCTTTGATTACCGCCATTATAGAAGGGAAGAATCATACAAGTCCAAACGCGGGATATCCGGAAGCGGCGTTTTCAGGGGCTTTAAATGTAAAACTTGGAGGGCCGAATTATTATCACGGGACCCTGGTGCAAAAACCATTTATCGGTAAAACATATAACAATGCTGAATCGGCTGATATTAAAAAAGCATGCAGCCTGATGATGTTGTCATCAGCGCTCTGGGTTGGTCTTTGTACGGCCACAACGACCTTCATTCAGTATGTTGGATAAGAATATCGGAATAATGCACATTCCTCTTAACAAATCATACAAAAACATCTTCCCGTTTCGATTGGGTACCACATCATTCATCTATAAGGATAACTGGCAGTATAATGCAAAGATGCTTGCTCCGTATCTGGATGAAATCGAACTGCTGCAATTTGAAAGCCGCTCAAGCAATTGTTTTCCATCCCGTTCTGAAATAACTGAGCTCGCAATTACGGCAGAGGAATTTAAAATATCTTATAATATTCACCTGCCCATAGACATTAATCCCGGAGATTCGAGCAGATCAGAACGGGAGTATGCCGTTGAAATCATAATCAAATCGATTGATCTTTTTTCGACTTTATCACCAACCACTTATACACTTCATCTTCCGTTTATGGAAAAAAATGATCGAATGGACGCAGTCAAAACATGGCAGGACTCCACAGCGGAAAGTATTCAACAGGTATTACAGGCTGGGATACCCGGCAATCTTCTGTCCATTGAAACACTCGATTATCCATTTGAATGGGCTGAGAATATGATTGATGATTTGTCCCTGAAAGTATGCCTCGATATTGGCCATCTGATCCGGTACGGTTTTGATTACTTCGCATTAATGAAAAAGCATTTAAAGAATACTGCAATAGTGCATCTTCATGGAGTTGAAAACAATGAGGATCATTTATCTCTTGAAATTTTTGCCACAGAAGATATCGAAAAAATTTTTAGTATTCTTAAAGATTATAGCGGTTCTCTATCGATCGAAGTATTCAACTTCAATAATTTAAAACGCTCGTTGAACTATCTTGAAATGAATTGGATATAGCTATTCGCTGAAAAGCCCTAAACACTGGCAACTCATTTAAATCATAAAAAATAGATAAAGCGAAGCGCATTCCTTATTCGACGTTCAATGTTCGACGTTGGATGTTCGACGTTCATCTTTTTTTATCTATCTGATCACCAGAACCGGGCAGGGCGCAGAACTTAAAACTCTGTGCGTCACACTTCCCAGCAGCAGCCCTTCAAGATCAGTACAACCCCTGGAACCCATGATGATCATATCGCAGGATTCAATCTCCGCGATTCTGGGTATCACTTCGCCGGGCGTGCCTTCGATGATTCGCTCCATAAATTCAACATCGCTCTTTTCAAACATTTCCTTGTAAGGTTCAAGAAGCTTGTTCGATTTATCCATGATTTTATTAATGGCTCTTTGAAAATACGGTTCACCCAGTGTGACTGGAAATGGCCTATGGCTGTGGGTGATCAAAATTTCACTTTTGACCATCTCCGCAAACTCAAGGGCATATTCGGCAGCACGCATTGAATGTTCCGATCCGTCCACAGGCAGCATGATTTTATTAATTTCCATCATGATACACCTCCTTTAATATTAATTGTTGTGTAACTGGTTTAAAATAATGATTACTCAATTAATAAATATGGGTTGCACTGTGTGTAATGACATCTTCAAACTGAGTTTTCAGAAGAAAAAAACAAATCCAACGATATACAAATAAATATGGAATGTGATCCGTTGGTCAAAAATATTGCAGATGCGCTCAATTGTTTCCGTGTCTAAATCTGATGGTCTCGTAAAAAGTCCGAATTAGACGGTTTCGTAAAGAGTTCAAATTCAAGGCGTGCAATTTTTGTAATGATGAAGCGTACTTATCGTACGTTGAATCATTGCAAAATGCAGCACAACGCAGAAGTTGGTCCGCCTACGGCGGATTACGAAACCGTCAAATCTGGTGAAATAAATATGATTGAAATAACCAGGTGAATACATCCATCAGATTAACGGTATTGTGAAAGCCATGTGATGTATTTGTATTATACTAACATACCCGTGAATGTGTCAAGAATGCACTTTTAATAAATGCTATATTCGATGTGGTTTCAATTTAGAAAATACACGGCATGGTCGAACCCAAACACGGATTTTTTATTATTACGAACAATATAGGCCGTCAACCCACTTGAAATTTTCTGAATGGTGTTATAGACTTCAATGACATACTTGTTCTGAATCGGACTCGCATTACTTATAAATAGTATTAGTGTTTAGTGACAATAGGAGCTTATGAATATGGCAATTATTGAAACGAACATAGATCTTGAAAAGGATTTGACTATTTTTTCGGTTAAAGGCGAACTCACCGCTGATGAAATTATTCAGTATGCTTCAGGACCCTACGATCAAACCCCAACAAAACTGGTGATTTGGGATGTTTCAGAAGGCTATATATACAATAATACCAGCAGCCAATTTCGGAATATTGCCATTAAAATGAAGAAACTTACAGAAAAAAGGGAAGGTGGGAAAACGGCTTTTGTAGGAAACCGCGATGCAGATTTCGGAATGGGAAGGATGTACGAAGTTTTTGCGAAAACTGAAAATTTACCTATAGAGTTCAAATCGTTTAAGAGTTTTGACGAAGCCATGAAATGGCTCGGAATATAATCATATATTCATTCAAACGAAACCGTCACACTTGGAATCCTTGAACCCTTTTCTCTAACTAAATGGGAATGCTTGAGATGAATGACCCTGTCCAGCCCGGGTTAAATGTTTATACGGGAAACCGTCTCGAACGTTTAGTGGAACAGCTTGCCCGTATCATTCAAGTACCGCTTCGAAATCCTTTTGCTGAAGAAACAATAATCGTGCAGAGCCGGGGAATGGAGCGATATATTTCCCTGGAACTGGCTGAGAAAAACAAAATCAGCGCAAATTCCGTCTTTCCCTTTCCCAATAAATTCTTACACGACATTTTTAATCGCATCGAAACTGATCTCCCGGAGGATTCCCCGTTTGAAAAGGATATTCTCTGTTTCAGGATAATGAAAATCCTTCCCAAGCTGGTCAATCAGCCTGAATTCAAGAACTTAAAAATGTATCTGGAAGATGATGATACCGGTCTAAAACTTTTTCAGGTATCCGAAAAAATAGCGGATATCTTTGACCAGTATTTGGTGTTCCGGCCGGATATGATATTTCAATGGGAAAAGGCAAACGAAACCGATCTTCACGAAGACAGCTGGCAGCCGATACTTTGGAGATCGCTTGTCCATTCAAAGTCAAACATGCATCGGGCCCGCATCCGGAAAAAGTTGATTCAAAGACTATCGGCCAAAAGATGTGACTTCGGAATGCTGCCGGAACGAATAAACATATTCGGTATCTCCTATCTGCCTGTATTTCACCTGGAAACGTTCGCGGAAATATCAAAATGCCTTCAGGTGAACCTGTTTGTGTTAAACCACTGTGTGGAATACTGGGCGGATATCATGTCGGATAAAGAAACCCGGAGGTTTAAAGCAAAGCTTAAAAAACCGGATATCCAGACTCGGGATTTATACATTGAAAAAGGCAATCCTCTGCTCGCTTCCATGGGAGGAACCGGAAGGGACTTTTTTTCATTTCTATGTGAATTTGAAAGTGTATTAATAGATGTATTTCAGGGTATTGAATGTCATAACATGCTTTCCTGTGTTCAGTCGGATATTCTTTATCTGAGAGAACGAAAATCGCAGACAGATGACCCTGAACCGATCGATATGGACCAATCGATCCAGATTCATTCCTGCCACAGCCCGCTTCGCGAGATGGAAGTATTATATGATCATCTGCTGGAAATGTTTGAACAGGATCATAAACTTTTGCCAAAAGATATCATCGTGATGACTCCCGATATTGAAGCCTATGCGCCTTACGCGCATATTATTTTCGGTACTCAAACGGATCCATCCATGAAAATCCCTTACAGCATTGCCGATCAGAGTATTCGAAAAGAAAGCCGGCTTATGGACGGTTTCCTGAATCTTCTTTCGTTAAAGGGAACACGGTTCAGTGTATCACAGGTGATGGGGCTTCTTGAAATGCCGGGTGTCAAAGAACAATTTGGGCTTTCAGATTCTAATATCGAAAAGATTGAACACTGGGTACACGAAGTGAATATCAGATGGGGGATTGATTCTGCGAACCGTGAAAAAATGGGACTTCCCGGATTTTCAGAAAACACATGGAAAGCCGGTTTGGAGCGGTTCCTCCTGGGATACGCAATGCCCGGGTATGATACGGATTTATTCAACGGCATCCTTCCGTACGATCATATTGAAGGGAAAGATACGGAGATACTTGGAAAATTTCTTGAGTTTATCGGGTTCGTCTTTGAAAGTGTTGAGCTGCTTGAGAAACCAAAATCATTGAATCACTGGGCCGAAGTTTTGGATGACATACTCAAATCGTTATTTGAGGTCCATGAAAACATGGAACATGAATATCAAATCATCCGCCGTGTCATTCATGAACTTGGCCGGAAAGAAACAATTTCGGATTATGATGAAAAACTGGATCTATCCGTGATTCAGGCATATATGGAAAATCATTTTCAAAACAAGTCTTTTGGATATGGATTTTTATCCGGGGGCGTTACGATTTGCGCGATGCTTCCCATGCGAAGCATTCCGTTTAAAATCGTATGTCTTGTGGGTATGAATTCAGATTTATTTCCCAGGGAGGTTCGGCCCCTGGGATTTGACCTGATTGCGAAATTCCCCAAAAAGGGAGACAGATCGCCCAGAGACGACGATAAATATTTGTTTTTAGAATCGATATTGTCCGCAAGGCAAAAGCTGTATATCAGCTATACCGGGCAAAGTATCCAGGATAACAGCAAAATACCCCCTTCACCACTGGTCTCAGAACTGGTTGATACACTTAAAAAAGGATACGGTATTAATGAAGATCAACTGATTGTTAAGCACAGACTTCAGGCATTCAGCCCAATGTATTATCAGGAGAATCAAAACGGATTGTTCAGTTATTCCGAAGAAAATCTGCACGGAGCTCGCAGCCTTCAAAAAGTCGAAAAGCCATCCCCCTTTAACACATCAGATCTATCCGAGCCGCCCGAAGAAATGAAACAGTTGAATATCACCACACTTTCTGATTTTTACTCGAATCCTGCCAGATATATCCTTAAAAATCGATTGGATATGGTTCTTGGAGACCGGGCATCCGAATATGAAGACAGTGAAAATTTCAGTCTTGATGGGCTTGATAGATACCAGATTGGTCAGATGGTATTAAACAACAGCATCACAGGCGGTTTAGATAATGAACTGGATATCCAGAAGGCTATGGGAATACTTCCCCACGGAAAAATCGGCAGATATTATTTTAAAGATATCAAAATTGAAGTGAATGAATTCATTGATAAAATTGCACCGTATATTCAAGATGAAGAGTCCTTGAAAATGGATGTGGATCTTGAAGTTTCTGATTTTAAGATCACAGGAAATCTGTCGAATATTTATGGCATCGGAAACATCATTTACAGGTACGCGAAACAAAGAACTGTTGACCTGATCTCCGCATGGGCCAGCCATTTAATACTGTGCTCAATAAAGGACACTGGGTGTACTAAAAAGACAACATTGATTTGCAAGGATTCAACCTGGGAATTCAGTCAGGTAGATAAAAGCCTGGAAATATTGGAACATCTTCTTGAACAATTCTGGATCGGTTTAAAGAAACCTCTTAATTTTTTCCCTAATTCTTCGTATGGATATGCAGAACAGGTTCTGTTAAAAAATAAATCAGTCAATGACGCGCTTAAAATCTCAGAAAGAGAATGGTTGGGAAATGATTTCAGTAATTTCAGAGGGGAAGGCGAAGATAATTATATTAATCTTTGCTTTAGAACCACACAACCTCTGGATACAGAATTCCAAACGATCGCACTCGATTTTTTTAAACCGTTGTTTGATAACAGCAAAAAGATATTGTAAAAGGTAACACTCCGGCTGATACGTTTATGCACGCTATGAACTTTATCTTTTTGCATGTAACCCATAAAGAACATTCAAAATATGGGTTTCTTAAGAGACGAGTAATAAACCGAATTTAACTTAGCTTTAATGTTGTTCTAAAGTTCCTTCGCGATGGATATTATTGGCCAAACAACATATAATTTTAAAGAATCTCAAAAACCCAATTCTTCATTTATTCATATTCCAGATCCCTTCAAAGTTCAGCGAATTACATATCGGCCTTAAAACCCAACGTCTGATAATAACCAATCAAGCCAATAATTTGTGATTATTTGAGTTTGCTTATTCACAGTTGACTGCGGTTAGGGGAGAGCGAGTTCTCTTCGGACCAGCCCACTCTGGGAAATTACATTTCATTGTTAAAGCTTTTTAAATATTTACCGATGATAATGGATATAAGATCAGAAGAATATTAGAAGAGTTTTCATTCTCAATTGGATTTGCGATATAGAGGGATTGACCACAGGAGGTTATCAAAATTGGATTTGGAATCAATTGGTATGTCAATTTTCAGTGGATAATTAATTGATAATGGTAGCAAAAAACAGCAAAAAGAGAGAACCGGTCAAAGAAATTGAGGAAATCTCAAAAGTCATCGATGATGTGAATGAAATTGTATCGTCAACTGCATCGGCAGCTAAAAGAAATGGTTGATTTAAAGTATAGAAAAGTTTTGGGACCATGTATAACACTGTAAATCAACGATGGGTTACGGTACGGATTTGACTTACATCCGAAGCCCCAAAAAGTAAAGGAGGTACTATGACAACAAAAGTTTATTTGTTTAGATTCTTTGCTATTAGCAGTTTAACAGTGTTTTTATTTTTGACAATTTTGATACCTCAGACAGCAGCAAGAAATTTAAACGCTAGCATGGCGTATTTACCAAAAGTGCTTGAAAGCCCAGACGAAGGCATATTTGCCGAAATGGTTATAGAATTAGACCGGGTATATACAGAAGGCAAGATAATAAGAAAAGTATATCCATTTGTAAGGTCTATGCAAAACGTTATCAAGGGTGAGGCAGATTTTCATATGCCACTGATAATAAATCCGTATGTTGATGAAAACAAACTACCTTTTCGTCATATTTCTGGGGAAATATGGGATATTATATTCGTTATTTACTCAAGAACTAATAATAAAATTACTAATATAGAAATTGAGGCGGGAAAAAAACAAGAAAAATTTCCATACATAATAGAAACAGATAGGGCACATACGTCATATTTTGATTTTCCGATAGTTGATTCGTCTGCGATTGAGTCAAGTTTAAAACAAGTTCGACATGGAAGAATAGATGCTTTTATTTTTGCACAGGCAGAAACTGATTATGTTTTAAAAGAGCTGAAATTTAAAGATATAGCCCGGGCTCCTTTCAAAAACTACAAATCAACTTTTGTAGTTCAAAACAGTAAAAAGGGCAGAGAAGTTGATAAAATATTAACTAAAGCTCTAAGTCTGTTAGAAAAGGACGGAACTATGGCAAGACTGCGTAAGAAAATTCAGGGTACATATATAGAATGGCAACCATCTGAAATGAGCGAGCAATAATAATAGGAAAAACTAAAAAAAGGTTGATAAAATCTGGACGCCACTTTCTTGGACAAGGTCTGAAAAAAATACAAATTATCCAAGAATATGTTTTGGGAAACATGATTAAAACGTCTAAATATTGCTCGAGTAAACCAGCATATAGTGTATTTTTCCTAAATCCGAAAAATACACTATACTGATTTTGAAATTACACAAGGACTTAATGAATTGAGAAAATGCCAGAAGGTAAGAAGTCTGATTTAGTGTTTGATGGAGTAAATATCTTTTCAACTCAGTCGGGTCCTCCGGACTTGGATATTTTTTCTTCCTTTAATCAAGAATGTCAAGGACAATACGTTTTTTTTAAATTTTGCGGAAACAGCATTCAGTATTGTACGTATCGCATGGGCTGTTTGACCCCGCTTCCCAATAACCTTGCCAATATCTTTTTTTTCCACCTTAACTTCGATGATGGTTGTCTGTTTTGACACTATCTCAGAAATAATAACTTGCTTCGGATAGTCAACCAATGCCTGTACAATTTTTTTACCAACTCTTCCATGATTCAACCTCTTTTGGCCCAATGACCACTAAGCTACTGAAATGGCCAACTTTTGATGGCTCGCATCAAAGGACTATAGCATAAATTAGAGCGACCATTCTTATCAGTACCCAAAACAATACCGATAAAGCATTCATTAATTCAATCTCTTTTTATATCCCGTAATGATCCAATATATGCCCCAGAGGGCGATAATCGGTCCAATACAGATGCATAAATAAGGGTAAATGGTCGTTTGCCAGTCTTGCCAGGGTTTGTAGAATAATGCGGCTAATAGGGGCCAGATGATGGAAGACACAATCGCAAATCGCAGAGGAGTGGAGATATTTGGGATTTTTCTTCTAACAATAACCCTAGCCTGTGAGTTCTGATTACTCCTGCTGGATAATAACCTTGGAATAAAAAACAGGGCGAGTATCACAACAATCAGTAT
This sequence comes from Deltaproteobacteria bacterium, assembly GCA_030593645.1. Classification (GTDB taxonomy): domain Bacteria; phylum Desulfobacterota; class Desulfobacteria; order Desulfobacterales; family JAUVGT01; genus JAUVGT01. The sequence continues at coordinate 1,444 of JAUVGT010000155.1, read as the reverse complement.
GAGTATTTCCTGGATGCCTGTGAACATGTTTCTCCGTTCTGTAATGATTAATTTGGGGCATCATTCCATAATTTTGATGTAAAATCAATTGTACATTTATTAGAAATCATGAGGCTTCGCAAAAAGCTACGCCCTCACAAGCGAATTACACGAAAAAATCTAAAACATAAAAAAGACGATAGCGATACCGACACCGAATTCCGATTGTTTTGTACTGAATCGGATGCTGCCTCAGTATCTTTAGTGCTCAAGACAAATATATTGAATAAATGGTGTTGATCTGACATATTCTGAACTGTAATCCATTACGATATCTGCCCGGATTTATCCTATAAAAGTATTCGATATGCATGGAAAAAAGAATTCAATATCATTGGATGGTCTTTCGGTTTTTCACCCTTTAATCGCGCAATGGTTCCAGGACCAAATTGGATCGCCTACTGATGTGCAAAATATGGCCTGGCCGGTGATTGCGAGGGGTGAAAACGCCCTAATCACTGCACCTACAGGCAGCGGTAAAACACTCACCGCGTTTCTGTGGGCCCTGAACTGTTTTGTGACGGGCAAGCTTGATACCGGGTATACACGTGTTCTGTATGTATCCCCGTTAAAAGCCCTTAATAATGATATCCAGCGTAACCTGCTGACACCTGTAGATGAATTAAAACGTGTATTTAAACTCTCTGAAGAAAACTTTCCCGAAATCCGGATTCTGACACGCAGTGGTGACACACCTCAATCCGAACGCCGACGCATGCTCCGTCATCCTCCTGAAATTCTGATTACCACACCTGAAAGCTTGAACCTGTTATTGAGCTCTCACGGTGGAAGATCCATGCTTACGGATGTTTCGACGGTTATTCTTGATGAAATTCACTCGGTTGTGGGAGAAAAGCGAGGGGTTCACCTGATTACTGCTGTGGATAGACTTGTACTGCTAAGCGGTGAATTTCAAAGAATTGCTCTGTCTGCTACTGTACGTCCGCTTGAAACGGTTGCGGAATATATCGGCGGATTTAAAAGCGTGGGAGATCTACACGCGCCAATATATCAGCCCCGTCCCGTAACGGTTTTGAAATCAAAATCGGAAAAAAAATATAAGATCCGGGTCAAATCAGCAGAAAACCGGTCTATGGAACAATCGAGTGACTCCATATGGGATTCACTGGTACATGAATTTAAGAAAATCATTGATCAAAACCGGTCCACACTGATCTTTGTAAACAGTCGCAAACTATGTGAAAAAATTACGTATAAGATCAATTATAAGGAAGAACAGCCGATCGCGTACGCGCATCATGGTTCGCTGTCGCCGGAAATACGGCGGGAAGTGGAAAGAAAATTAAAGGCCGGTGATTTACGGGCCATTGTAGCCACAAACACCCTTGAAATGGGTATTGATATCGGTGCCCTGGATGAGATCATTCTTGTCCAGTCGCCGTTT
>JAUVGT010000186.1 GCA_030593645.1 Deltaproteobacteria bacterium | reverse complement strand
AGGCCGCGTATGATGACTCTTAAATTTTGTATGATGGTGGACATATGCACGGGGCTTCGACTAAATAAATAAATATTCGAGTCAGGATTTCCGTATTCATATGCCGCGCTTCGTAGTAATGCGTTTCCGGTTTTACATTTCACGAGAGAGAGGAAAATATAAAATTCCCTTTCGAGAGAAAGAAGTTCTTTTGCGGATATCTGCTCGGCCGTGTCCTCGCCTTTTGAAAGGGTTTCCCTGAGTGTATCATGTATCGTCTGAATTTTATCAAATATTTTCTCCTGCTCCTTATCGATACGCCAGGATGCATAATTTGCCACGGCATCATTCGATAAACGATTATCGGTCAGAATATCTTCAGGGGTCATTTCCATATCCGCCAGTTCATCATCATACCGGTGAATGATTAAATTTGCCAGCATAATGGCCTTGTTATCCGAATAATTAACGGCCGATGGATCGCTGGAAAAATCTTCCAAAAGTGTTTTAAACGCCCGTTTTGGCTGTTCCAGACGGGAGGCAAGAAGCTGAAGTGAATTTAAAAATGGGACCCGATCTTTCGTATCGATTACATCTTTCAAATGATGCCATAAAAATTCAAAAATTTTCTTCTCATAGAGTGTTAAGTTCTGAATGATATTAATGAACTTACCTTTACTGAATCGACCACTATCACTGAAACAGCTTTTTAACATTACAATCAGTTCTTTTGCGTCCGGAACTTTGACACTAAAATCTCTGGCGATTGTCGCATAATCTTCCTCGCTGAAGTTTATGGGCTTGCGCACCATTCTCTTCATCTTTTTTCGGATTGCGGAGCGCCCTTTATAATACGTGAGCATTTTATCAAGTTTTTTATGTACGACCTTACCACTAATATTCTCCTTATCATCATCGCTTTGACTGCCGCTTATATCAAGATCATCATAGACATCATCCTTTACCTTATCCAATCGTACATCAATACTACTTAACACTTCATCTTTGATCTTTTCGCTTTTCGGTTCTTTTTCAATGGATGTGAGTAACTCAGACGAAAGGGTAATTCGATCGCCAAGGCGCTTTGAATCAATTTTCTGAAAATCGTTCCCATACACACTGTTCAGTACTTTTGCCGCTTTTTTGGGTGAACTGTAATTATCATCCACGACAAACCGGATCAGATTTACTTTTTCTTTTGAATCGGGTTTATCGATTTTCTCTTCTGCATCCATCATCATCAGCCATATGGCATTGTTAACCTCTACATACGGTTTAATGATCTGAGGATCCAGATTCTTAATCCCGAATATCGCATTATAGACATTTGAATAGGGGCAGCCGGCTTCGGAAGACCGTTTTTGTTCCATCCATTTATTCACTTTATGGACAAGGGTCTCGGTTGTCCGAGGCTTCAGATTGCTGATTCCGGACATTATGGTCAAATTTGCATCGGGCCGTTTTTGTTCATCTTTAATAATCGGAACCGATTTTTCTTTACCTTTAAAGGATATCGTTATGGGGAGATTGTTTTCCTGGGCGGTTTTGAACCGTGCTAATATATGTAGACTGGAACGTAAATGATCTAATTCTACATCTGACTTTTTTGGAAAGCGGACCAAAAGATTATTAAAGCCGATTTTTGAGAAAATGATAAACGCCCCCATTAATTTTTCTGAGACATGAGAGACCTTCATGCCCTGACGCCTGATAATGGAAGGAATAATACTTGTGTCTACAACGATGCTTCCATATATGATTTCATAATCCAGATCATCCGGTGTATCGCCCGCGACCGGAACACCCCGGAATCGAATCAGGATTGAATCCCTGCTTTGTTCCATTTTTTTAAGCTCTTCAAATGTATGCACAAGCTTAATATACGTTTCGGTCTCAGAATCATGATTATCCAAAAAGTGGTCCCCAAAAAAATACGCGCTGATCAAATCGGCCGCATCAACAAGCAGCATTCTCCAGGTATCCAGCCGTTTTTGTTCTTCAACCAGGTTTTCACCCAGCCGGTCCCGTGAATTGGCAGAGGCCTGGTTCCGATTCGAAGAATCAATACCCTCAAATTCCTTGAAAAGTTCCAGTGCCGCGTCATCCAGTTTAATATTTTTATCTTCCATATTCTTTATCTAAAATAGTCTTTAATTCATGTATAAATGGTTGTTTCGCGCAGCCTCTCTTTGATCTTTCGTTCGGATCAACTCATTGGGTGGTGATGCTGTTTTTATCAATAGGGATAGAAATTCTGCATGATATCTGCTTGGGTTGTAAAAACGAAATCTACAGGACTATTATACTTAATTTTGCTGAAAAACACAACATTGGAAAATAAATGCATTTTGGGTGACTTAATAACCCTCTGTAATATAAGGGATAACGCACTGCAGATAATCATTGCTGATGATATTTTTGTTGAATTTTATACAACCCTCATATAATCAGGTACGTAATGGAACGTAATGGAACGTAATGGAACGTGATGGAAAAACAGAAAGGAAAATAAATGGATCGGATTGGCAACACGATGGTCAAATTGAAGGGAATATCAAGCCTGATCGGCAATACTCCTCTTTTGGCCATCAGCTTCCGGTATAAGGGTGAAAAACGGGTACTTTATGCCAAGGCGGAATATTTGAACATGACCGGATCGATTAAAGACCGCATGGCATTCCACATCATTAAGCAGGCTTATACTGAAGGTAAGTTGATACCCGGCGGTATGATCATAGAAGCGACCAGCGGCAACACCGGAATTGCCTTCTCAGCAATTGGACGCGCATTGGGCCATCCCATTACGATTTTTATGCCGGACTGGATGAGCTCGGAACGAATCAACCTCATTCGTAGTTTCGGAGCAGACATCAAACTCATATCCAGAGAAGAAGGCGGTTTTATAGCCAGTATCAGCCGTTCTAACGATCTGGCAAACGAAACGCCCGATTCATTTTTACCCAAACAGTTTTCAAATATTCATAATGCCAATGCTCATTATCACACAACGGGTCCTGAAATCTGGGCACAGTTGCGTTTTCGATCATTAATACCGGATGCATTTATCACCGGTGTCGGCACTGGCGGCACCATTATGGGAACCGGTAAATACCTTAAAGAGAAAAATCCTTCAATCAAAATCCATCCCCTTGAACCATCCAACTCCCCCACATTGTCCACCGGATGTAAAGTCGGACTGCACCGGATACAGGGAATTTCTGATGATTTTATTCCGGATATTCTCGATCTTAAATCTCTGGATGACGTTGTCGGGATTGATGATGGAGACAGTATTATCATGGCCCAGAAGCTTGCCGACGTCCTCGGGATCGGCGTTGGGGTTTCATCCGGAGCGAACCTCCTGGGAGCGCTCAAACTCCAGAACCAAATGGGTAAAGACTCCGTTGTTGTGACGGTCTTTTCAGACGATAACAAAAAATACCTCAGCACCGATCTTCTGAAAGAAGAACCGGTTAAGGATGGGTTTCTATCGACGGACGTGGAACTTCGCGGTTTCAGATCTTTTAAACGTGTGTGTTATACATGCTGCAACCCGGAGGAATGCGTGGAAGCAAACAGCACAATTTCAACCGAGTTGGGATTACTGCCGGCATGCCCGAGGCGAGCCTGACGATTTTAGAACCTCCCCCTGGAACAACCTTATGACTTCCCTTTCATCCCGGCTGGTTTTTCCTTTTTGCAAGATATGATAATATTTTTGACTTATGCCTGGCAACATAAGTACAACTCGGGATCGCTCCGCATTTTCGGCAGGCCAGGTCATAGGCCGAATTAATCGTATGACATCGGTTGCATGAATAATGTTCTAACATCTCCTCAAACCACCGTTCATACCCAACCTCCTTGATACGAGTTTGGTTTTCCCATAGCTCGATTCGATGCGGTAAGGCGACTCGAAACTTTTTTAGCGGTGTACACGGGTAATCCTCACACTCCGCGCAATAGTCCAGCCCTGCCTTTTTCGTGCATGCGGACATGGTACAGATCTCACAGTAGACGAAGCGATTTTGTGATCGGCAACCATCACACCGAAGTACTTCAACCGGAATTTGAAAAGCCTTTGCCATCTTCATTCTTTTTTCCAGGCTTTCTTTTTGGGCAATGAATATCCTGCACGCCGGGCAGAACAATCCGCAAACCCCTACCAGGTTTATATCCGGCTGAGGAAAATCTTCCTTTGTGTTCATCAAAACACTTTCAAATTATTTTTAATTCCATATTGTTTCAACACTACTTATTTTCAGCAATTTCAAACCTATCATATTTTTCAATATTATCAACCTTATTATTGATTCACGTTATTCATAATATATCGCTTCGTTGGTTTCAGGAGCGATTGGTATGAGATAGCGTCACAGATTTTCATCTCAGAACATTTCAAGAGATCTCCAACCCGAGTTATATAATTCCAAATTATATAAAAATAAATAATTATATTTATTGACATATACTTTTCGTGAGTATAATCTGCTTTGGAACCACCGACGATTAGCTAGAAAACCTCGGATCGAACTCCAGAACATATTGACTGCTAACAGATAACTTATATAACGTATATGTCAAAATGCAATAGTACCAGCAGCATTTTTGTTAATTTGATGGGGTATCTTTGCGGTTGTCTATTCTCGAATAAGCAATTCGCACCAGGGAAAAAAAGTTAAGATCAACAAAAAATAAGAGGTATAAATTATGAGCGAGATGTTTTCTCAATACAATGGCGTGGAAATATTTTTTTTAATCTCCGCCATTGTCGGCGGTCTCTTTGTTATCCTGAAGTTTGCGATGCAGTTTATCGGACTGGACCATCATGGTGCGGACATGGATGTGGGACACGATCTTGACGCGCATCATGCGGACTCCGATATGGGATTTAAGTTCCTGTCACTTCATGGCATTACCTCATTTCTCATGATGTTCGGACTGGTCGGACTCGCCCTTTACAAGGAAAGCCAGTCGGGCCTTTTGTTCTCCATGCTGGGCGCCTCCCTGGCGGGCCTGGTTTCGGTTTGGATCATCGGAAAGCTTTTTCTTCTGACCATGAAATTAAAATCAAGCGGAACCATAACCATAGACAGCACGGTTGGAGCACAGGGTAAGGTGTATTTGAGAATACCAAAAAACGGTACCGGCAGGGTACTAATCAATGTTCGAAACAGCTTGCGGGAATATGATGCCGCAACCAATGATGATGAAGAATTGAAAACAGATACCCCCGTGAGGGTGGTATGGGTAGATGGAAATGTCCTGGTTGTTGAACGAATATAACCTTAAATAAATATGGAGGAAGATCATGGACGGAATTGGTTTTTGGATATTTGTTATTATTGCGTTTGTATTTTTAGTCTTTATGACCATTGCTTTTTTAGCATCACGTTTTAAAAGATGTCCTTCGGATAAGATTCTTGTCATATACGGGAGGGTGGGTGGTAATCAATCCGCGGAGTGTATCCATGGCGGTGGAACATTGGTTTGGCCGTTGATCCAGGACTACGCGTACATGGATTTGACGCCAATGACGATTAACATCCCGTTGCAGAATGCACTGTCTCAGCAGAACATCCGTATTAATGTACCGAGCACCTTCACCGTAGGTGTCAGCACTGAACCCGGAATCATGAATAATGCCGCGGAAAGACTTTTAAATTTACCCCAGAGAGAAATTGAAGAGATGGCCATGGAAATCATTTTCGGCCAGCTCAGACTCACCGTTGCCAGCTTGACCATCGAACAGATTAACCAGGATCGGGAGAGATTTTTAGAAGAAATTCGAAAAAACGTCGCGCCGGAATTAAATAAAATAGGTCTATATCTTATTAATGTGAATATCACCGATATTACGGACGAATCGGATTACATTGAAAGTATTGGTAAAAAAGCGGCTTCGGAAGCCATTAATCAAGCGAAAATAGATGTGGCTGAGCAGGATAAATACGGCGCTATCGGGCAGGCCGCAGCCGCCAAAGAACAGGATATCAGGGTGGCTGAAAATGTCGCTCAATCCGAAAAGGGTCAAAAAAAGGCTGAAGCAGATCGACGGATCTTTGTCCAGCAGCAGGAAACCGAAGCAACCATTGGTGAAGCAGAAGCCAATCGGGAAAAAGAAATCAGGGTGGCTGAAAACATCGCCGAATCTGAAAAGGGTAAGAAAAAAGCTGAGGCTGAAAAACGCGTCTATATCCAGGCCCAGGAGGCAAATGCGGTTACCGGTGAAAATACTGCCAAGGCAGATATTGCTGAGGCTGAAGCGCTGCTCTCAATCAAAAAGGCCGATGCTTACAAGAGGGGTGAAGTGGCCAAGCGGCAAGCGTTGGAAGAAATCCAGAAGGCCCAGTACAAGACGGAGCATGAAAGATTGACCGCCGAAGAGGTGGTTCAGAAGGAAATTGAAAAGCAAAAAATCGAGATCGCAGCCGAAGCGGAAGCGGAAAAAACCCGAAGGGAAGCCAAGGGCAGCGCGGATGCCATATTATTAAAGTATGAAGCGGAAGCAAAAGGTATCAAGCAGGTACTCGACAGCAAGGCAGAAGGTTATGCCGAGCTTGTGAAAAGCTGCAATGGGAATACCAAATCCGCAGGAACATTCCTTATGATCGAAAAAATCGAAACGCTGGTATCCAAGCAAATCGAAGCGATCAAGAATCTTAAAATCGATAAAATTACGGTATGGGATTCCGGTGGAAATGATAAGAATGGAAACACCACTTCTAATTTTCTTTCCGGATTTGTTAAAAGTTTACCCCCGCTTCATGATATTGCTGAGATGGCCGGGCTCGATCTTCCGAAGTATCTTGGTGATATTAAAGACACAAAAAAACAAACCGCTGATAAAAAGAAGGGGCCCGAAATTAAGCCTTCGTTCCCGCAAGAGTCAAAACAAAAACCGAAGGAAGATTAAGACCGTTCAGAGCCTACAAAATAATATAAATATCGGGGCGGCCCTCTGCAGCCGCCCCCATTTAATCCAAATTAATTTTGTTTGAAGGGGCGACCACGGGGATCTACCTGACATCACGATATCGCTAAAACACTACATTTTGTATATACATTACCCTATACCCACAAGAGATCGTTCAAATTTCAGCCTCTCAGAAAGTCAAATTTATTGTGATTATAACGGTCTGAAAATACACAGTTTTTCACTTCTTTTCTGCCACGCCGGCTTCATCGAATGAGGCCATTTCTCTCATAATACGACATGCCGCATCCACAATATCGATTGTCAGCGCCGCACCGGTGCCTTCGCCCAGACGCATTTCAAAATCGACCACCGGTTCAAGTCCCATATATTCAAGTGCCGCTTTCTGTGCGATTTCCACAGATTTGTGTCCGGAAATCAGATATCCCTTAATTTCCGGATTTATCAGATATGCCAGCAATCCTGCCGCTGTCGAAATCATACCATCCAGGACGATCGCGCATCTCGTCGACGCTGCAGCAAGAACTGTCCCCACAATACCAGCAATTTCAAATCCTCCGACTTTTCGCAGAATATCAAATCCATCCGAAGAATCCGGTTTGTGAAACTTCAATGCGTTTTCAATGACCCGGGCTTTTTGTTCAAGGCATGTATCGTCAATCCCGGTTCCGCGGCCCGTTGCTTTTTTTGGAGAAATTCCCGTCACGATGCTGATGATCGCTGATGCTGACGTGGTATTCCCGATACCCATCTCACCCACACCCACAATATCAATCTGAGCACTATCATAACCCGATAAAAAAACGTTCATTCCATTTTGAATGGCCTCCACCATTTCACTCCGAGTCATCGCCTCCTCCATGGCGAAATTTCGAGTTCCTTTTCTGACTTTCCGTTGTAACAATTTTGGATGGTCATCAAATTCATAGACAACTCCCATATCCACAACCTGGATATCAATTTCATTATGACGGCACAAAACATTGATGGCCGCCCCGCCAGCTAAAAAATTATTAACCATTTGGGCGGTCACTTCCGACGGAAATGCCGAGACCCCTTCTTCAGTAATCCCATGATCTCCCGCAAAGACAAACATGGCTTTTCCATTCAATTTGGGGTTCAAATCGTTTTGAATCAAACTCATTTGTACAGCCAGGTTTTCAAGTTTTCCCAACGCTCCCAGTGGTTTTGTTTTATTATCGATCTTACTCTGAGCGCTCTCCAGCAGCTCTTGACCCACTGATTTAATACGGCCGATTGTTTTGCCATATTCACCTGAAAAACATTTAATCATCTCTCCTTTACGTTTTTGAATTTCCATCATCACGTCCTTTCCGTGGAGCAGATTTTACAGACCCAGACTTATGAAAAAAGGAATCTGCGAACATCTCCACATCATTAAAATAGGCTTCATACAAAATGTTAATGGGAAAGGAAAAACAGGATATATTCTGTGAAGGCCGTCCATTGCCAAATGCAACGTCCTGTATCCCAACCGCTTCAGCATTTCAAAAGCCGGTTTAAAAGATACGGACAGCATCCAGCTGATCGTCCGGAGATATTTAGTATAATTGACAGGCAGGCTTTCTGGCTTTCGGATCTTCCTACTAACCGCGCCTTCCCGGCCCATTATTTAAAAACTTCTGGCCAGTGGCATCTTGCGGATTTCGTCCCCGAATACAGCAACGGCTGGTCTGCGATGGATTCTCACCATCTTTCCTTTTAACAGAACGTTCAAATGAGTTCTCTGCACCTGTGCATTCGCTTCTGATATATACAAATCGTTACCAATTGTCAATTAAGTTAAGACTAATTATGAAGCCAGCCCTTCTTTCTTCAACAATTCATTGTACCAGCTGGCAAAGTCGAGCATGGCTATATACCGCTCATCATCATTAATAATCCCAATACACATATCCAAGACACCCCTTGAATAATTATTGCTGATCTGATCAAAACTTCTCGATTGGAGAAATTCCCGCACAAGCATTTGACTGGTGCGTTTGGTTTTATCTTTTCGAATATCTATGGGGTCTTTGGGTTCCTGGAACGGATTCCATTGTTCATACCCGCATTTTATAATACGCTTTCGACCCCTCTCAGACATTGAATCAAAAATGGCCTTTTTTCGTTGTTCAATTTCCTCTTTTGAGAATTCTGACATGTTTTCTCCCCATGAAATCCGATTTTTTTAAAAACTCGAAATGCTTTTTTGAATTGGATTCTATTCTTCCTTTTCATCGTTTTCGAATCCAAAATATTCTTCATTATAATCGGTTAGAATCGCCATTGAAAGGGGAACCAGAAGATCAACCAGTTTTATGTGTTTGCTTTTCATGTCCTTAATCAACCCCGCTGAAATCTCTTGTAATTTTTTCAAAATATTATCGAGATTGACAGTTGGGTATTCCTTGCCCATTTCAAAATTGGCTTTCCCACAGGAATGCCCACTCCCTCCGATCGATGTGGGTACTCCATAAAGC
>JAUVGT010000109.1 GCA_030593645.1 Deltaproteobacteria bacterium | reverse complement strand
TCTAATTCGGACTTTTTACGAGACCATCATAAATGATTAAATAAAAAAGGTTTTGTAAGATATTACCCAACCTTTTTTAATTGCTTTAGAATTCTATTTCTCATAAAGTACGGTATCATTCATTATGAGCGATTACCCGGGTAAGCATAATCAATCATCGTATGGACTGGGATAGAATCGATGGAAACTTATACAGAAGCAAAAGAGTTGGTGAAAAATCCGGAGTATGAAGCCCAAAGGCAGAAATGTCTGAGCCGTCTATCTAACAGGATGATCGATGAATCCATAATCGAAATCGTAAACGGTTTTAATAAATTGCCCTATTGTTTCACACTTCAAAGCTGCTATGGGTATTTCGTTCACAGCGGTCAGAAGGACCCGCACAATCACGATTTCCTACCCGTGACAAAGACCATTCCCAAAGTGGAATACAGGATTGCCTACATGGCCTTCTGCATTGAGAACAGTGCTTTGGGAAGAGGGTTGTTTGAGGACCTGAAAGGAATTACAGCTATCAATCCGGAAAATATTCAGTTTTGCTGCGCAGAGTGGTTCTGGGAAAGGCAGGTAAATTCTTACGCGTTACAGGTGGAACCAGACAGGTTTAAACGTGAAGATAAGGCAATGCTTGATTACAAGGAAGCGCTGGTAATCGAAAAGATACGAAATGAGTTTTTTTCGGGATTGATGGATTTGCTTTAAAATCCAAAGAAAAAAGATAAATGGATAACCGTTAAAGAATATGAGGGTTGTTCCTTGCGTTATGAAGGACCCATATACCGGCCTCCGAGTGAAGCGGACAGCCTTTTAATTCAGGCCACAGTGGGGTGCCCACACAACAAGTGCACCTTCTGTATGGTCTATAAAAAAGGCCCGAAATTCAGGGTAAGGTCTGTGAAAGAGATCTGTGAGGACATTGATGAGGCTTTTAATCTCTATGGTGGAAAGGCAAAGTCTCTTTTTTTTCCGGCCGGGAATACTGTTACCATGCCCACCAGGGATCTCGCCGCTATCTGTCGTTATAGTATGGAGATGTTCCCGGATCTTCAAAGAATCACTGTATATGGATCTTCACAGTATGTTGCTGAAAAAGGGCTGGCCGATCTGATCACTCTCCGGGATGCCGGTCTGCGTCGAATCCATGTGGGACTTGAAAGCGGTGATGATAACATCCTGAGAACGGTGAAAAAAGGAACGAACGCCTTAGAACAGATCAAAGCAGGTAAAATAGTAAAAGAAGCGGGTGTGGAACTTAGCGAATATGTTATCCTTGGATTGGGAGGTGTTGGAAGGTCGGAAATTCATGCGCTGAAGACTGCCGAAGTGATCAATGACATTGAACCGGATTTTGTGCGGCTGCGAACCCTGGTGCCCAAAATCAATACGCTTTTACTTCATGAGTTTAAAAAAGACAGGTTTCAACTCCTTTCACCCTTTCAGATTTTGAAGGAAACAAGACTGATGATCGAGAACCTTCAGTGCCGAACCATCCTGACCAGTGATCACTACACCAATTACCTGGACCTGTCAGGAAATTTACCGGAGGATAAAGGCAGACTTCTTGACGAGATCGACCGAGCCTTAAATTGGAATCAAAGTCGATTTCGTCCTTTTTTTATTGGAACCCAATAGACAGATCCATTGTGTATTTCGCTATCGCTTCATACATACCGGGCTTCAGAACGTTATGTTTATCGATCAATTTTAATCAAAATGGCCTGTTGACAATAAACGCGACATCTAGTAGTTTTATACTAGTTACCGGTATCTGATTGAGACTGAGCACTTTATAAAAGAGATACCACATATTGTAATCTATCCTATTCTCGTACATAAACCGAGACTTCAACCTAGCCCGTTTTTAAAAAGTGAATTTTTGACGGTTTTGTAAAAAGTCCAACTTCTGCGTTGTGCTGCATTTTGCAATGATTCAATGTACGATAAGTACGCTTCATCATTACAAAAATTGCACGCCTTGAATTTGAACTCTTTACGAAACCGTCTAATTCGGACTTTTTACGAGACCATCAATTTTTATCAAGACAAAAAGTTGTCAATGATGAAAGCAACGTCATATCTTTTCTGCATCCTGTTTGGCATTTTGTTAATGCTGCCCTCCCCGGGGCCGGCTGAAGCTGTTAAATTGCGGGATGTAAGGGAGAAAAACGCAAACCCGGATCAGACAGCAAATCCGGCTGTAAAATCGAAAAGGCAAGACACATTGTATGTGCTGCGTTTGGGTCTGGCAGCCGCAAGCCCGGGTACATTTGATCCTCATTTCGCTGCCATGACTCAAGACCGTGTGGTCGCGGATATGATTTTCAACGGGCTTGTTCGGTATAAGCCGGGCAATGCCCCGTTGATAGAACCTGACCTGGCCGAAAGGTTTCCTGAATCGGAAATTATAAATGGCAAGCAGGTGTGGACCGTCAAACTTCGCAAGGGGGTCATGTTCCACCGCAGTCCCATGACAAAACCTTATGAACTCACTGCTGACGACGTGGTCTATTCGTTTCAGAAAGCTTCCGATCCCAAACGTTCCGCCTATGCCGGGGAGTACAGCGGAATGGCCTTTAAAAAGATGGACACGTATACCGTCCGGATAATTTTGGAAAAGCCGCTTTCTTCCATCCTGTTTCTGCCCAAAATTGCCAATTACGCCGGTGGATTTATCGTCAGCAAGAAGGCTGTCGAAGTTATGGGGGATGAATTGTTCAGAACCCATCCGGTCGGAACAGGGCCTTTTGAATTTGGCGGTTATATCTCAGAAACGAACATTCGACTGGAGGCCCATGAACAGTATTTTCGGGGCCGACCTCTGCTCGATGGGGTTGACGTTTTGTATATACCGGATTTGAGTGAGCGCGAGCAAGGTTTAATGACCGGTGAGCTGGATGTCATCAGGGGATCAATCGAGACCGGCTGGACGAAAAGCTGGAAAAAGAAAGGTTTTATCGTTGATGTGCACGGTGTCGGTCAATCGTTGATTATTTACTTTAATATGACGAAAAAGCCTCTGAATGATCTTCGGATCCGAAGGGCCATTGCCTGGGCGCTCGACAGGGATGAGTTTCTGTCCAGCGTCGGTGAGGGTGTCGGTGAGAATATGTACTCCATTGTGCTGCCACAGTTCTTGCCCGGAGGTCTCACCAAAGATGAGGTCGAGGCACTCGGCATGGATTACACTTTGGACCTGGAGAAAGCAAGAAAGTTATTGGCTGAGGCCGGTTATCCGGAGGGATTTTCCATGGAGGTGGTAACTTCTGAAATGGAAGCCTACCGTAAAACTTATAAAAGCATGGGAGAGCAGCTCGGGCGGATAGGGATTGACATCAAGATCAAGATTGTCGATCACAGTACGATGCACAAGAAAATCCGACAGGATGTGAACCCTATAGTAATCTACGGCGCCTGGCGCCCGAATGCCGATGTCTTTTTAACCCGCTTTTTCCATTCCGACTCCATTGTGGTCACGGGCGTCAAACCCGATACCAACTTTTCCCATTATGATAAAATAGACGGCCTGATTGAAGCGGCAAGACTGGAAACGGACCCGGGTCGACAGATCGAGCTATGGAAACAGGCTCAAATCAAGATCCTGGCTGATATGGCAGCCTATCCCCTGCATTATATCAATATGGTCCACCCAAGACGGAATTACATTGAGTACGGGCATGAGGTAGCGGCCACAATGGCGCTCTATCCCCAGATTACTGAGAAGACACGGATTGTGAAGTAGAAAATGAAACGAAACCTATTTTTAATCGATCTGTTGTTCTGCATCTTTTGGATTTTGACCTTTCCGGTCCTGCTGGAAGCAAAAGATCCGAATACCTCGCCTGTGCTCCGGCTGGCCATGGACGCAGCCACTCCAGGTATATTGGATCCTCATTTTGCTGCTGCGACCCATGACCGTTCAGCGGTGGATATGCTTTTCAATGGATTGGTTCGATATAAACCCGGAGATAGTTCCTCCATTGAGCCTGACCTGGCCGAGAGCCTCCCCAGATCGGAGATAATGGACGGGAGGCAGATCTGGACCTTCAGCCTCAGAAAAGGCGTCATGTTTCATCCCGGCCCTAAGAACGCGGCTTATGAACTTACCGCAGACGATGTGGTCTACTCATTACAGAAATCAGCCGATCCTAACCGGTCCGCATACGCGGGTGAGTACACCGGCATGACCTTTGAGAAGTCGGATAAGTATACCATCAGGATTATCCGGGAGAAGCCTCTTTCAACCACCCTTTTTCTGCCCAAGGTCGCCAATTATGCCGGTGGATTTATCGTGAGTAAAAAAGCCGTTGAAGCAATGGGGGATGATTTTTTTAAGACCCACCCGGTCGGGACAGGACCGTTTATGTTCGGGGGGTACACATCCGGCAAAAAGATCCGGATGAACGCCAACGAACTGTATTTTCGCGGCCGACCTTTTCTTGATGCTGTTGAGATCCTGTATATTCCCGATATCGGTCATCGAGAGCTTGCCTTAAAATCCGCCAAAGCGGATTGCATCATCGGCAAGGTTGATACGGCATGGGCCAGGAAGATGGAGCGGGAGAAAGGGATACTTGTTGATATCCATGGCGTCGGCGAGGTGGCGACAATATACTTCAATACTAAAGTGCAGCCCCTTACCGACGTGCGCGTTCGAAAGGCCATTGCTTATGGACTTGAAAGAGATCTATTCCTGAGCTACTTTGGCAAACCCATGGTAAAAAATGTTTATTCACCTGTTCCGGACCATTTTTTACCTGGCGGTCTGACAAAGGAGGAGGCGGAGACTCTTGGCCTTGATTATGCATTTAACCCAGGAAAAGCCAGACAATTACTGGCTGAAGCGGGCTATATTAACGGTTTTGCCCTGAAGCTTGTGGCCTCTGAATTCGAGCAGTACCTTAAGAACTACGAATGCATGCGCGATCAGCTTCAACGGATCAATGTCGATCTCACGATTGAGGTTGTTGATCACTCCACCATGCATAAAAAGATTCGCCAGGACGTGAATCCAATGACGCTATATGTTGCCTGGCGGCCCAATGCCGACGTCTACTTGACGCGTTTTTTCCATTCTGACTCCATTGTGGTGACAGGCGCCAAACCGGATACCAATTTTTCCCATTACGACAAGATAGACGGTCTGATTGAGGCAGCCCGGCAGGAGATTAATCCAAACAAACAGATTGAGTTATGGAAACATGCACAGATAAAAATACTTGAAGATATGGTCGCCTATCCTCTTCATTATATGAATCTGATTTATGCCCGAAGAGCTTATGTCGACTATGGTCATGAATTGGTCAGTTCAATGGCGCTCTATCCCCAGATTACGGAAAAGACACGGTTTTTAAAAAAGACCGTTCATGAGATGAAGACGCAGAAAGACTAAAAGATGAAGATCTACACCAAGATTTTGATCACAACCCTGCCGTTGGTTGTTCTATCTTTGATATCAGCAATGGGGATGACATATTACTTCTCCCACAATGCACTTACTGATCTGGCCGAAACCCTGCTTAAAGCAAGGCTGAAAGAGGCTCTCAAGAACACTTCCGAACGGGATGATATCCTGCACAGATACGGTCTGGAAAGCATTGAACCGAGCGTAAAACAGGCCCAGCTGGACGCCGGTAAGGAGATGCTGTCTATAGATATCGGGAAGCAAGGCTACATCTTTGTGGTGGATTCACAGGGAATCATTGTTGTTCATCCGGACAACGCCGTAGTGGGAATGGATGTGAGCCGGGAGGTCTGGTTTCGTGAAATAACCCAAAACCCAACGGGACAAATTTCCTATTCTTTCCGCGGGATCAGCCATATTGCAATGTATGAATTTTTCCAGAACTGGCAATGGTACATCATTGCAAGTGATCCGGAAAGCGAAGTATACGGCGCAATCGACCGTATGGGGATTTATGTCCTGCTTTTGGGAGCGCTTGGACCGATACTTTTGGCGCTGGTATTGATGGTCATGACACGGCGATTGACAGCCCCTTTACGACTGCTGGAAACCGGCGCAAAGAAAATTGGGGAGGGCGACCTGGAAACCCGCATTGTTGTTCATTCCCGCGATGAGTTTAGCAGTCTGTCCGATGTTTTTAACAAAATGGCGAAGCAATTGCAGGAAACACTGACAGCCCTGCAAAACAGTGAAAAGCATTTCCGGTCCATTATCGAAAACGTTTCAGACATTATCACGATTCTGGATAGCTCCGGCAACATCCGGTATTTAAGTCCCTCCGTTAAGCAGGTACTCGGATACTGTCCGGAAGAGTTAACCACAAAGAATATTTTTGATTTTATTCATATTGACGATAAGCCAAATTTAGTAAATTTTTTCAACCTGCGGATCCAGATCCCTGGAGTCGCTCCCCTCATTGAATTCCGTTTTCTGTGCAAGGATGGTTCATGGCGAACGCTTGAGGCTATCGGCAACAATCTTCTTGATGATTCTGTAGTGGAAGGCGTAATTATCTACTCACGGGACCTCACTGACCGAAAACAGGCGGAAGAAGCACTGGCTGCTGAAAAGGAGCGCCTTGCCGTGACTCTGCGAAGCATAGGCGACGGAGTGATTACCACCGATATAAAAGGAAGGGTCCTTTTAATTAACAAGGAAGCAGAAAAGCTGACAGGCTGGACCCAGGAGGATGCCATTGGCAGGCTTCTACTCGAGGTTTTCAATATAATCAACGAAAAGACGCGAGACAGTTGTGAAAACCCGGTGGATAAGGTCATTAAAACTGAAGAAAGTGCGGGCCTTGCTATTCAGACGGTGCTGATAGCCAAGGATGGCACAGAACGTATTATCGCCGATAGCGCCGCTCCGATTTTTGACAAAAAGAGCAAGATTATAGGGGTGGTCCTGGTGTTCCGGGATGTCTCGGAAAAACGAAAAATGGTGGAAGAACGTTTAAAGATCCAAAAACTTGAATCTATCGGACTTCTCGCCGGCGGAATAGCCCATGATTTCAACAATATCCTTACGGCTTTCATGGGAAATATTAGCCTGTCTAAATTGTATGTAACGCCGGAAGATAAGATTTTCGAACGATTGGAGGATATGGAAAAGGCAACTTTTCGTGCTATGGATCTTACCGGCCAGCTGCTGACCTTTTCAAAGGGTGGTGCGCCGGTTAAAAAGACGTTATCTATTCCGGAACTTATCAAAGATTGCGCCATATTTGCCTTGAGAGGGTCAAATGTGCAGTGTGAATTTTCTTTTTCGGACGATTTGTGGCCTTCAGAGATTGATGAGGGACAGATCAGCCAGGTTATCAATAACATGATTATTAATGCGGATCAGGCAATGTCGGAAGGGGGAAAAATTCAGGTCTGTGCTGAAAATATGGTTGTGGACGCGAAACATTCTTTGCCCCTTCAACCCGGCAGGTACATTAGAATATCAATCCAGGACCAGGGAAACGGTATCACAAAAGAGCGTCTTTCCCGGATATTTGATCCCTATTTTACGACCAAGCAAAAGGGAAGCGGACTTGGGTTGGCCACTGCATATTCGATTATTGACAAACACGATGGATATATCGTGGCAGATTCCGAACTGGGTGTCGGATCAACCTTTTATATTTATCTTCCTGCATCAGAAAAAAAAGTTCAGAAGGTCAAAGAAACCCGGACAAAAGCCTTTGCCGGAAAGGGCAGAATTCTGGTCGTGGATGACGAAGCGCTGATCAGAGATATTGCGGGCAAATTGTTGAGCCATATGGGATATGATGTCACGTTTGCAAAAGGCGGTGCTGAAGCGGTTAAACGGTATCAAAAGGCCATGGAATCCGGAAAGACGTTTGATGCAGTGATCATGGATCTAACCATCCCAGGAGGGATGGGGGGAAAAGAGGCGGTCCAGCACCTGTTAAAAATAGACCCCGAGGTCAATGCCATCGTTTCCAGCGGGTATTCCAACGATCCGGTAATGTCCGATTTCAGGAAATACGGTTTTAAAGGGGTTGTCATCAAACCATACAAATTAGATGAACTGGGCAAAGCACTGCAAAAAATTCTGGTATAGACGTTCAGGTAATTGATTATTGGTCGCATGGGGATATTGGGTAGATAAAAACAGGAAAGCAGGGGGCCAAAATTTATTGGCTATAATGCAGAAAAAATTGTGCTGGAAAGGATACATGTTCAGGCGCGGGCAAATTAAGGCCGGCCCGGCATTGCCCGCTCTGAACATGTATGGGAGGAGGAGGGCTAATCGTTTTAAGCTCTAAGAATATATCAGAGCATCATTCCATTTTCTGACAGCATACATGCTGATTCAAAAAGATCCTATGAAATTGGTCACACAAGGAGTGTGATTTTCATCACACCGGCAGGTTAGTGATGTTAAAACAAGTTGTTGTTATTTCAATGATTTCGTTTGTCATGAAATTCCCGGGCAAGGGCGCAGTTGTCCGCAAGCAGCTCATCCAGTTTGGCCTGTATGGCACTGTTGTCCGCGGCATTGTATGTGCTGAGATGTTTCCCATAATCGGGCAGATGATAAAGAAAATCTCCGATCGCTTCACCTGTAATATCACTTACGTTTTTTCCGTAGTTTAACTGTTCAAGAAGATAGGCGTTTATTTCCTGTTCGAATTGGCCAATCATGGGTAACGCGAGATACGGCTTTCGAAGAAAAAATGATTCGGTTAACAGCGTAAAGCCGGCCGTTGCCATGACCGCTTTGCATGAGGAAAGATCCTTAAGGAATCCGTCTTTGCTGAAGGGTTTGAATGAAATGTTTCCAGTCACTTCATTTTTGTCATAACCATATACATAAAATCTTTCTCTTTCAAAGGATCTGAGCTGATCGATAAACGTTTTTGATCCGCTGGTCAGGTATACCAGTATATGGTTTTTTACAGTGGTTTTTAATTTCAGCACCGCTTTTCTCAGGATCGGAGGAAAGGAAAAAGTACGGTCATTTTTGATTTCACTGAAGTAAAATGTAGTCACAAGAGAAACATCCGGTCTCGGAATAATCGCCCGGATGATGTTCCGGGTAAGGACTTTGTCGGATTTCAAATGGTCCGGACATGGGAATGTCATATAACGGAGACGGTGCTGGTTATCCAGTGAGATCAAAGGAATCTCATAATGGTTCGCCAGGTACGCGGTCATTGACTCAAAATCGGTGATGACACAATCGGGTTTAAATTTTTTAAAAATATTTTTTCGGAGTTCCCGGAGTTTTTTATGTCCGCGCGGGAGTTTTTGCAGGTTGTCGGTAAATGTCTTGACCACGGACACCCGGTTATCCGAGCTGGCAATATGCAGACCTTCCGTTTCAAATACATCAAAATCGTTCGACAGGTTTTTAACCCCCCGATCATAGGTGACCACCTTGACCATGTGTCCCTTTTTTTCGAGATAGGAAATTATTTCCCTGGCTCTTGACGAATGGCCCGATCCTTCACCTGAAACGCCGTATATAATTTTTGCCATTGTTTCACTTCTTCTTCATCAGCACATGCCATTTGGGCCGTTTCCAGGATTCCATAAATGTCGCCAGGGTTCCCTTTTTTGCGTATTTTTTCTTTTCATATCCGTCAATGAACAGCACCAGGTCGGTCTGCTGCGCGTCCGTTCCAAAATTGATCGCGAATTGCCGGGCAAAGGCATTCACAGGGGTTATCATATGTCCCATGACTCTTTCCAGCGGGAGTATAAGCCCCCTGGTTTCCTTTCCGGGCTCGTAAGCTTTGTATACCAGTTCGGAGCATACCAGACTGTTCTCCGTAAGAAAGTCAAAATCATAATCATAGGGACGGCCGTAGTATTCAAATGCCCGAAATATGGCGTGCGCGATCTCTTTTTTCGATAACCTTGGTCTTAATACTGCGAGGGAATCGCATGCCGCGGAGTATTCGAGTGTTGTAAAGACAACACCCTTTGCAATCGCTTCGATAACTCTCGGCCGGTATCCGTTTTTTGCATGAGTTAAACAGTGTTTATAAGTAGCCGGGTATTTGGTGTTTAGCAGTTCTTCAAACGTATCGGCCCTCATGGTGCTGACCCATGCGAGCGTTTCCGGATCGTTAAAAAAATTTTTCCTTTGCTCCGGGGAACCGATATATAAAGCCGCATGGCTCCAAAATCCGGGGATTCCCACATTCGTCAAATACCATTCTCTCCGTTCAAGAAGAATGTCACCGGGCGATAGTAAATGCTCATTTTTTTTGATCTGTGAAAGTGTAATCAGGTACTTGCCTTTTCGGTAAACCTTGGTATTTCCCATCCAGTTGGAGACACCTTTCTGGACAGGGAACCATGCCTTTTTTCGTGCCTTTTTAAGAATATTCAGACCGTTTTTTAAAGTTAAAACTGTGCCGTTATCCTTTCCCGCGGCCCAGACTTTTTTTCGGTCTGCTTCAATATTCGCGGCAAGCTCAATATCATCAATAGGCCCGAAATATCTTGCCACAGCTTCATAAGCCGTGAATTCACCGGCTTTACGTATATTCAGGAACCTGTATTTTAAATCCTTATATACTCCCTGGGGCAGTCCAAGATCCGGTACCGCTTCATTAAACAGAGTGTCCAGGGCAGGGTTTTTTTCCGCCGCAGTGATAAACTCGATGGCAAATCGGTACTCCGCCAGGATTGCTACCCTTGAAATGTTAAATGAAAATGTTTGATTTTTCTTGCTTTTAAGCTTGAAAAAGTCTTTATGCAGTTCCGCGACAGAGTCTATGGCCATGAAATAATCGAGCAGGCTTTTCCAGATTGCAACGGCCTCATCCCTCAGTTCTTTATTGAGTATTTTTGATTTTTTTAATTCCCGCGCGGGGAAAATATCATCTCTTATTTTCACATATTCGAGTATAGAAGCAAGACCGTGTCGATATAAGATGACAGATTTGAGATCCTGGGTTTGTTTTTGTGTGAGTTCCTGCTGTGAATACTCAGACAGTTTAATTTCAGCGCAGAAACCGTTTGCCGAGGCCAGGAGAATGAAGATGAATACCATGAGATTTTTCAATAGAATTTCCTTTCAGAGTGGATAGATTGAATATGTCATAGCATATTGCTGTATGTCTTGTAAAAAAAAAGTAACTATTATATGGCTTTTCGCTCAATATTTCGTTTTTCCAGGGGTCATATAGGGGTCTAAAGCAGACAGGTTATTTTTATGACATTTTTTTACGGAATGTGAAACACAATAATAGAGTTGATAAATTTTGAATACCTGATAGAAACAAGACTGCTGGAGACGAAATTTGCACTTTTTACGAAACCATCATCTTTGATTTTCTTAAGGTCACGAGAAACCAGCACAATATATATGTTCGGTAGAGAGATGAAAATGAAAATATTACGAAGCGCGATAGTTGTATTCTTGGTAATTTCACTTTCAGTAATGACAATAGGCGCAGGCAAAGAGAACTCTTGGACATTAAAAATCGTACCAATTATGTATGCTGTCCGTTTCAGCGATATCTGGGAAGATTTTCCTGTGAATTGGAAGAATGAAAAGGTGAGAATCAGGGCTTTACAGGAATGGAAAAAAGTAAAACCATTCCCTAACCAAAGACTCCATACAAATTCATCACTTAACAGCGAACCAACCGCTTGAGATTCGACGCGGAAAAAAAACCGCGCGTGTCTCAGCTGGTCGTTAGCCCAAGGAGAAGGATATGCCAATCAAGTATAAAATTTTCCAAAACAGAAAACTCGTCTATGCTTTAGGAAATGGGAAGATTACTTTTGATGAACTATTACAACATATTGAAGAATTGGCCGCAGATCCCCAATATAAACCCCCCATGAAAAAGATAGTAGATTACAGAAATGCAACACTATTTGGTCTGTCAATCGAAGAAGCAAACAAATTTACTATCAAAAAAGTTCAACTCGTTGAAATTTTTAATAATGAAACTTGCGCATTCGTAATGAATAGTGATTTAGATTTTGGAATGTCAAGAGCTCATGAAGCTCACTTTGAAAATTCAGATATTACCACAAATGTATTTCGTAACATGGAAGAGGCTCTCTCGTGGTTACAAGTCGACCTTGATAAAGATGAAATGAATTTGGGCTAACATCCACTTCATCAAGGGGAAAGCGCCCCCTTTTTAGGTGAGTTTGGGTAAGAAGGGGACATTCTTAAATAACTAAATAAATTAATCGATTAGTCGATATTTTTTCTTCCTTGCAATTTCTCTACCCCGCTGAACCGCGTATCCAATCCCTGAAGGTGTCATACACAGTTTCTCAGAGAGTTCTTTTAAAGAAATTTTAAGTTCATTCACCGCCCAATTACAAAACAAGCCTCTGGCATCCGGAAGTGGAATCTGACGCCCCTTTAAAAA
>JAUVGT010000118.1 GCA_030593645.1 Deltaproteobacteria bacterium | reverse complement strand
GTCTCTGGCTGTTTTCGGGGGAAAAAGATGGTGTATACGTATATAACGCCAGTGATTCATTGAATTACAGCGGTATCCCCAATATTGTGATCCCCATCCTTATTTCTATTTTTATTGTACTGAATACCATGATCGGCAGTGTGTATGAACGTAAACGGGAAATCGGTGTGTACACATCTATCGGTATGGCTCCTTCCCATGTTTCTATTATTTTCATTGCAGAAGCCGTTTCCTATGCCGTACTTTCTGTCGTAGCGGGATATCTTTTGGCCCAGACAGTGGCCAAGGGTTTTGCCGGCACTTCTCTTCTTAACGGACTTACTGTCAATTACTCATCTTTAATCGGTGTTTTATCCATGGCCATGGTCATGCTTGTGGTTATTTTATCTGCCATATACCCTTCCCGCATAGCCGCAGCCATTGCCATTCCTGATGTGGACCGAGCCTGGAAACTGACAAAGGCCGAAGGAAATTTTCTGAAAATAAACCTTCCGTTTTTAATGAAGAAGGAAGAAGAGCAAAGTGCTCAAGGATTTCTATACAGTTTCCTGGCCTCCCACCAGGAAGTATCCCATGGTATTTTTTCCGTGGATGATCTGAGAGTTAAACATAAAAACCTGCAGGCAAATCATTTGCATATTGATTTTACCGCATGGCTGGCACCCTTTGATCTGGGTGTCATGCAGGATGTAAAAATTACTTCAAGGCGTTCAGAACAACAGGAAAATTTTAAGGAACTTAAGATGGAAATCACACGTAAGTCAGGAGAATCCAATACCTGGTGGCGGATCAACAAACGCTTTGTCAATCTGGTCAGAAAACAATTACTGGTATGGCGATCCCTGGATAACACTGAAAAGATGCGCTATAAAACATTGATGGATACTCAGTAAGCACTATACTAAAAACAAGGAAATCTCCATTGTCTGAAAATTCTCCAAACCCCATCGTCATTAGGCCCAGGGCATTTATCATTGGTTTTATCTTTGCTGTATTCATCTGTGCGTTAACGCCCTTTAACAATGTATATAACCAGGCCACACCCCTGGGCGGAGGATATTTTCCACTGGCCCCATTTTTCATTTTGTTCTGTCTGACAATCCTTTCAGGTTTGGGTCAGAAATTATTCAAAGGGTTCTCATTGCTCAATGGATCTGAACTGATTTTTTCCTGGATTATGATGGTGCTTGTTTCCGGAATTTCCTATACCGGGTTTGCAAGAACCTTTTTCATTAACCTGACAGCTCCTTACTATTTTGCCACCTCCGGTAACCGGTGGGAGCAGATTCTGCATCCCCTGTTACCGGATTCTCTGTTTGTAAAAAACAATACTGCCATCGAATTGCTGTATAACGGAATCGAGGGCGGCAGGGATATGAACTGGTTAGAAGTTGCGGGTTCCATCCCTTGGAGCGCCTGGGCCCGCCCCTTTATATCCTGGGGCATTTTCATGCTGGCATGCTATTTTTTAATGATATGCATAGTAAGCCTGATTCACCGACAGGCGATTAAAAATGAACGGATGAATTTCCCGCTATTAATTGTCCCCGTCATGATCCAAAACGCCATGAATTCAAACCGCCTGGGATCTTTTTTATCAAACCGCTTTTTATTAATCGGCATCAGCATCCCGTTATTTCTGCACCTGCTCAACGGGCTTAATTTTTATTTTTCGTTCGTTCCCCACATCAATACCCTGATACTGGCAGGTGAGTATTTTCCGGAGCACGGTATTTATACAGGATTTGAGAAACTCAAACTTTACTTTTATCCCGCATTCATTGGGTTTGCTTTTCTGGCGTCCAAACAGGTTTCGTTTTCATTCTGGTTTTTCTTTATTCTGGGTGCGCTATTCACCGGTATTTTAAAAGTCAGCGGGTACAGCTTTCCCGCGTCAGAACTGGGCACTACATTTGGGCCAACCCTGTCACTGCCGGAAGAAACCCAGATGATCGGCGCTTTTATTGTCTTCTTCCTGTTTTTGTTCTGGCTGGCCCGGCTCCATTTTAAAACCATCGCTACCCATGCATTTTTCAAACATACCCGTTCGGAACGGCCCGATGATTTTCAAATAGACATCATGGCCTTCTGGGGTTCGATCATAGGCTCTTTGGTGATCCTGGCATGGTTTTTATTACACGGTGTGAGTGCAATAAATGCAATGATCATTCTTTTCTTTTTTTTCATGTTTATCATGGTAGCTACCCGGGTTGTCTGCCAGGGCGGTGTGACTTATTTCACGTTGACAGTCGCGCCCCTGGATGCCATCAACACCCTGCTGGGGCTAAAAATTTTTTCAAGCCTGGGACTTTTGATTTCCGGTGTCACCCAAAAAGTTTTGTTTGTGGACCTGCGCGAAGCTGTGTCCCCATCACTTTTGCATGCTCAAAAAGCAACATATAGAAGTTCTAATAAAGGTACCATTGCAGCCGTCATTTTCCTGACCATGATCATCTGCCTTGCGGTGTCAGCCCTTGCCATGATCCTCTTGTGCTATAAATACGGCATCCGGGAACTGCAGCTTGACTGGGCTACGCGGACCACGGTATCAGTCTATAATAATCTGATTCCCGCGATACAAAACACCGTGGAACAAGGTGGTTCCATCCGGTTTTTTACCGCGTTTGGTGCCGTGATCATGACAATTCTGGTGATCTGCTATCATCGGTTTTACTGGTGGCCGCTTCACCCCATTGGATATCTGATGGTGTACAGCTCAGCCATGAAAATCCTCTGGCTCAGTTTTTTCATTGGGTGGCTGTTTAATTCACTCTGCATGCGGTACGGCGGTGTAAAACTATTTGAAAAAATGCGGTATTTTTTTGTAGGACTGATTATGGGTGATTTCCTGATGGGCGGGGGCTGGGCCATTATCGGCCTGTTTACCCGTTCTGCATACCAGGTATTGCCCACATAATACGGAGAATTTTATGTACGATGACAAGGAACTCAAAGAATACCGTGATCTTCTGGCCACACCCGACCATTTTGAAGAGGGTTTTAACTGGAAAACCATTGTGGGTGCTGTATTCATTGGCTTTCTCATGATGCCGGGAAGCATGTACCTGCAATTGGTCATCGGCAGCGGTATCGGCCCGGCCGCCCGGTGGGTCACCATTATTCTTTTTGCTGAAATTGCCAAAAGAGCCTACTCTGATCTGAAGCAGCAGGAAATCTTTTTGTTGTATTATATGGCCGGCGCGGCCATGGCATCTCCCTTTCAGGGTCTTCTATGGAACCAATACCTGGTCCAATCCGATGCCGCCAGGATGCTGGGCCTGACCGAGTTTATTCCGCTGTGGATTGCACCCCAGCCCGAATCCATGTCCATACTGGAAAGAACATTTTTTCATCGGGACTGGATGATTCCCATCCTTTTGCTGGTAGGCTCCCAGGTCATCCAGCGGGTAGACCAGTTCGGATTGGGATATGCCCTGTACCGCATTACATCTGACGTTGAAAAACTGCCCTTTCCCATGGCCCCGGTGGGTGCCCTGGGCACCATGGCTCTGGCCGAATCCCAGGAAGAAAAGCGAAAGGGCTGGAAATGGCGCGTATTTTCAATTGGAGGAATGATCGGCCTTCTATTCGGCAGTGTTTATATCCTGCTCCCATCGGTATCCGGCTTGATATTCACGGAACCGATCCGGCTGATTCCCATTCCCTGGGTCGAACTGACAAGACATACTGAAGGGGTTCTGCCTGCGGTTGCCACCGGTATCCAGCTTGATCTTGGACTGGTGTTCCTTGGCATGGTGCTGCCCTTCTGGGCGGTGATCGGCGGATTCGTCGGCCTGATCATCACCATGATTGCAAATCCATTATTGTATAAACACGGTATACTGACCCGTTGGCATCCGGGCATGGGAACCGTTGAAACCGTATTTGCCAATAATTTTGACTTTTATATGAGCTTTGGTATCGGAATAGGACTTGCAATCGGTATCATCGGCCTTTGGCAGGTCTTCCGATCTTTTTCAAAAGACCGGCACCAGAACAGGGGCAGCTTGAAAGACCTGTTCAATCCTCCGGAAGGAAGGGGGGATTTTGACTTCAAAATTGCCATTGCCATTTACTTTTTCTCCACCATGTCCTATGTGATTCTTTGTTTGATCCTGGTGCCAAGTTTTCCATGGATCTTTTTCCTGATCTACGGATTTGTATACACCCCTGTCATATCCTATATCACTGCACGGATGGAAGGAATTGCCGGGCAATTTGTCAGCCTGCCCCTGGTCCGGGAAACCAGCTTTATAGCCGGAGCTAAATATTTTGGTTATCATGGTATAGAGATATGGTATGCTCCAATTCCCATTCATAATTACGGGGAAGCCACTGTCAACTTCAGGCAGATTGAACTGACCGGTACAAGTCTGAGAGGCATAATAAAAGCCGAGTTCATCGTATTTCCCATTGTCATGATCGCCAGCCTCCTGTTCTCCCAGTTCATATGGCGCCTTGCGCCCATTCCATCCAGCAGTTATCCATATGCCCAGGAACTTTGGCACCTTCAGGCGTTAAACACACTGCTGATGCAGACATCCACCCTGGAAGGAAATTCTCTTTTTTTTCAGGCATTGAGCGGTACCACGGTGTTTACAGGTATTGGATTCGGACTGATAACCTATTATGTTCTCAGCATGCTCGGACAGCCCGTACTCCTGGTTTATGGTATTGTCCGCGGGCTGGGACAAAGTACCCCCCATGGGATCATCCTGGAACTTATCGGTGCGTTATTGGGCCGGTATTACTTTCTTAAAAAATATGGTAAACAATGGCGGCAGTATGCCCCGGTGCTGCTGGCGGGATTTTCGTGCGGTATGGGTCTGACCGGTATGTTAGCCATGGGATTGACACTCATAATGAAATCCCTGGTGCGTATGGCGTACTAAACAGGTTTTGAGTCCTATGAAAAAATCTCCTATGTATTGCCAAAAGCAGTGATAATATGATAGATCATTAGAAGTGGGTTCAAAACCCAGAGTCCGGTGTAGGGTCCGGTCACTGTGCCGGCCATTAAATGAAGTCGAATCCTTTATTTTATCAATATATTAACCCACCCGAAACGGGTTTTGTCCAACACAGACATTGAGTTCGGATGGATGTTTGATCATTGTTTGAATCAAAAGGAGATAACAATGAAAAAGATATATTTTCTGATTTGTTTACTTTTTCTGTGTTTCGGTCCCTTGCCGGTCCTGGCAAAAGTCCCGATGAACCTGGGCGGATTTACACTGGGAAAAGATATCAATGATTACAAAGACAGGCTGGATTTTAAAACATGCCGGGAAATCAGATACCAGGAATACCTGGGTGAAGGGGTAATGAAGCCGATTTCAGGGTTTAAAAGCGGTCTGATCACCTTTGGCCGTTGTGATAGAATCAACAAAATCGTAAGAATTAAATTAAAATTTTTAAACCCAACCAAAAAATTTTATTTAGTCCTGCTTAAAAAATACAAACAGGCACTGGGACCTCCGGATGAATACAAAGGCGATCCATTCCAAACCCTGATCGCCTGGAAATGGTCATTTAATGATAAAAACGGACATCGGGTCAGCCTGATTCTGCAGCATAATCTGGCTGATACCAATGAAAAGATAGGCAATGCTGTCAAACTGACTTTAACGAACCAGCTTGAAAAAGAAAAAGCCTGCTATATAGAAAAATACCCTCATAAAACGAAACCGACACCGATAAAGGAACTTAAAGGAAAAGATATGTGGGATATGTATATCCCCTATTAAAAAACAGAGTGCCCTGTTATTGAATTAATCCATGACAAATCCTGATTGCAGCCCTGAAAAAATGATCGCCTGGAACGGCATGTCTGTCCTTGTACCTGCTGCCTGGGAAGTTGACAGCATTGAACCAAGCCATCTTTTGATCGGGCAGGATAATACCCAAAAAATAGAAATCAAATGGACCCAGAGACTTATAAAACATTCCCTGGAAAAATACGTTAGAAAGTTTATTACCCAATCCCAAAAACTGCTTGGCATTAAAATCCATGAAGAGGCAACTCCCAGGCATTTTATTCCTGAAAATCCGAGTTTTAACTTTTTTTTCTTCACATGGGAAAGTAAAACCGCTTCCGGCAATGGAGTTCTGTTGTTATGCAGTCATTGCAGACGTCTGACCATTATCCGGTTTTTTAACACGTTCAGATGGAAGAAAGCCTCCCTGATGGAAGCGATCATTCAATCCTATACGGATCATTCTGAAACGGATATCTGTCAATGGGCGGTATTTGGCATGAAAATTTCAATTCCGGACTCGTTCAAACTTAAGACATTTCAGTTCAAGCCAGGACATTATCAAATCCAACTCCATGATAAAAGAAAGCGCCTTAGCCTGTACAGTTGGGGTCCTGCATCTTTTTTACTTTCCAGTACATCTTTGGAGAATTTTGCAAAACAACAGATCAAGCTGCCCCCAGACGGCAAAATATTAAATGATTCTAATAACAGCCAATCCATTCAATGGGAGTTTAGAAACCCTTTGTTTGAAAAACTAAACATCCCGGAAACTATCAGCAGACTAATCGGTTTTACGATTTTTAAAATTACCCACACTGAAAAGCAAAACCGCATTACCGGTATCCTGCTTGATGCACCCCGGACCCAGGCCCATAACCTCATGCAAAAGGTTGCCATTGAAAGCACATCATTCCAGGAACTCTCTTAAAAAGCCACATGCCCTGTCATTTATTCCTCAGAAAAATGAACAGGTTCAGGAAGAAATACTTCCCAATGGAGATATCATCCTGATCTATCAAGTCGTTTACCAACCCTTTTTCCTGAAAATCAAAAGATTGATAGGATCAAACAAAGGAACCAGTTTTACTAAGAAACTTCAGTTGGATGGTCTTGGAGTCCATGTCTGGTCATTAATGGACGGTAAAAAAAATGTTAAATTCATTATAAAAGAATTTGCCCGGCACCACCGCCTGAATCAACGGGAAGCTGAAGTGTCCGTCACCCTATTTCTGAAATCACTTGGAGAAAGAGGCCTGATAGGCATGAAAGAACCCTGAATATCCACTTCATAGTCCTGATATCATTTTTTAATTATAATAGACCGAATGCGTCAACTTTGATGAACTCGTAAAAAGTCCGAATGTGACGGTTTTGTAAAAAGTTCAAATTCAAGGCGTGCAAATTTCGTAATCATGAAGCGTACTTATCGTACGTTGAATGATTGCAAAATGCAGCACAACGCAGAAGTTGGACTTTTTACGATACCGTCAACTTTAGGCACTTTGACTCTGCAATATTGTTTCCGCGATTAGTAAATCTTCTTCTGTTGTAATTTTGATATTATATTTACTTCCATTTATTATTTTGACTGCGTGCCCCAATTGCTCCACCAGGTACGAGTCGTCCGGGCCTGTCATTTTATTTTCCAAAGCACTTTCATGCGCTTTTAAGATCAAATCATATTTAAATACCTGAGGGGTCTGTGCAAGCCAAATTGTTTTACGGTCTAATGTTTTTGTGATGTCTGCATTCTCGTTTATTCGCTTTACGGTATCCTGCGACGAAATTCCAAGGATACATGCGCCTGACTGCCCGGCTTCTTTGATGCACGCTTCTATCTGTTCCACTCTAACAAACGGTCGAACTCCATCATGAATCACAACAAGGTTTTCTGATTTATCCAGGGCTTTCAACCCATTATAAACAGAGTTTTGCCGGTGTTCACCACCATGTACAAGTTCAAGCTGTTTTTTCTTTTTCAAATGGGGGGCTATTCTTTCCTTACAGAATTCAAAATCCTCTTTTGGAATGACCAGAATGATTCTCGTAACACGATCGCATGATTCGAACACATCAAGCGTGTGGTTCAATATCGGGAGGCCGCCAAGAAGTAAATATTGCTTGCGCAGGTCTTTCTTCATTCTTATACCGCTGCCGCCTGCAACAATGATCGCTGTGGTCATAAGTTTTCAGTTTCCCGTGAGTAAATTCTATTCACCCTATTTCAAATAACTCAGCTCTTTTGGAAGCGGCACTCCTTTGCCCATAGTATCTTCACCATAATTCACTTTGGCAAGAATTTTTATATCCCCCAAAGCACGAGTGTCCCCTTCAAATGTAACCGTATTTAGTTTTTCCTTTTGGATTTTACCTCCGGCCCATTGTATATCAAGCACACTGCTGGCATCAAATCTGTCTTTCCCGACGCACATCTCAACCTTACCGCCGTAATGCTGAACGATTTTCGCGACGAGCAGACTGGGTCGGCTGTGAAAACCAAGCTCCACTGGAATTCCAACAGTGATCAACGTTCTTTCAATATTCTCATTGAGAATTTCATTTGCCAGCTTATTACCGATATTCAGGAAGTGACAGACATAATATAAACCGTAGTTTATCGTTCGGTCCAGTAATGTTTCAGGATTTACGAGTGACGCCAGGCGTTCCTGGACTTTTTTATATATATTCTTGTATCCGGCTTCATATAGGTGGCGTTCATAAAAGTGGAGAAGGCGTCCGATGATTTGGAGCAGGTGAAATACAGCTGAAATATAAGCGCGGAGCTGTTTTAGTTTTCTGTTCCCGAATCTGTATCCCCCATGTATCACATACGTATCAAAAGTGGACTGCAGGTTGTGAACCAGCATTTCACACCGCCTGATTTCTACCTCGTTTACCTTTTCCGGAACGATCTTCAGTATTTCATCTATTTGATATGGTTCGTAAAAACTTAATTCTTCAAACATTTCCGCGATGGTTTTAAATTCGCTGGCAATTTTGACAATGTTTTTTTTCTGCTGGTCCTTATCCTCATCATCAATATCATATTCCAGCATTTCAGCAGTGATGACACCCGGAAAATCAGCACTATCAAACGTCTCATCCGGAATCGGTATGTTAAGTCTTTGGGCTTCATCAATAATAACCGGAGCCATATTGATCAGTGATTCTGTCAAAAAACTGAATGTTTTCTCTCCTTCTTTCTTAAAGTTCTCAATATCAGTCAGTTCATAGAAAACAATACGGTTCAAGATATGTCGCTGGGAATAACATCCAAGGCTCAGATGTCTGATTGATGCGGCGAGTTCTCTAAAAAAATACCAGTCCTTGCTGTTTTTTGCGCCATGAAAATCGAGAAAATCTTCAAGGAGTTGAGAAGTAGATATCAGGTTAGAATAAAGTTTTTTACTGAATATATGCGCAGGTACTTCAGTGTTTAAAAGATATCCACTGAATTTCAGGTAATCATGGGAAAAAATTCTTACCTTTTCTGAAAAAGTGATTTCACATATTTCATCTTTTTTTGGCAATTTTTTTTTTACCTGTCACTGATTGATCCGTTGGTGACGTTTTCCCAAGTGTCATGTGTTTTCCGGTTGCGGCCGAAGTAATCCATAAGCCGAATCCTGTGCCCGATTCAGGTTACCCTTAAATCGGATAACGATCATTCATCTATGGATGCCGGTTGCCCGGCACCTCTTGCGACCTACCCGGGAACTCGAACGGGCCGCCCTTAACGTTCCCCTATTTGGTCTTGCACCGGGTGGGGTTTACATAGCTTCTCCGGTCACCCGAAGAACTGGTGCGCTCTTACCGCACCGTTTCACCCTTACCGGGATGATTGACTCAGCATGCTGAGATTATCATCCCGGCGGTATACTTTCTGTTGCACTTTCCTTCGCGTTACCGCGACTCCACGTTATGGAGCACCCTGCCCTTTGGTGTTCGGACTTTCCTCCTGACTGAAAAACAGCCCGGCGATCGTTTGTATTACTTCGACCGGCATATTTGCACCGGATATTCCTTTTTGAAGCGGTGTCAAAACCTTCTATTCAGTTTTTTCTTCTTCATTTATTACCGGATAAATAATTCTCTGACAGTGCGGACAAATAGAAAGCTTATCAAATCTCTGCATTTCATTGTACATCTGCGGTGGGATATTCATATTGCAGCCCTGGCAAACAGAGCCTTTAACATAAGCAACCGCAATCATGCCGACTTTCCCCTTTACCATATTATATTTATCGAATAAAGCAGGATCAATTATTTTTTTTATTTCATTTAAATCCTGATCAAGCTGGTTAAGTCTGACTTTATCCTGCTCTGATTTCTGATTTATGACTGCTTTTTCTTTTTCTGTTAGTTCTGATAGATTTTCATATTCATTTTTTTTATTTTCGATACCCTGTTCGATGTTTTCAACGCTCTCCAGGCATTGAAGCATTTCGTCTTCAATTTTTGAATTTATCTCCTTTATATCATCTAATTCTTTAAGTGAGGACTGGTATTCCTTGTTAGTCTTAACGGATTTTAATTTTTCCCTGCTCTTTTCCATCTTGGAATCATTTGTTTGGGTGTCTGATTCCAAACTCCGGTATTTCTGTTGATTATCCTCAATGATAATCCGGTCTTCCTCGATCTTCTCTTTAAAGCTTCCAAGTGTTAAATCAAGCTCATCAAGTTTTTGCTTCACACCTCCGAGCTGACATCTAATGGTATCTATTTCTATTTCAATCTCCTGGAGTTTTATTAAATTTTCAATTTTACCTTTTATAGCAGGCGACATAATGATTCATCCTTCATGTTATTGTTTTAAAAGGGTCCGCTTCAAATTGACAGGCTTGAATGTTTACGTTGATCCCTTTCTTGAGCAGGACATTGTTTAGCCGATTCTCCAGGGCATCAATGATGAGATGTTCTGATGAAAAGTGTCCGATATCAATTAATCCTAAACCGGCTGCCTGTATGTCCTTTGCGTCATGGTAACGCAAATCTCCACTTATATAAACTTGAGCACCGCTTGAAAAAAAATTTTTCATTAAACTTGAGCCGCTGCCGGAACATATTGCAGCCTTTGTAATTGAAAGATCCGGGTTTCCTGCATATTTTAAACATTCAAGTCCAAGTTTTTTTTTAAGCGTTTTTGCGAACGATTTTAGATCTGTTTTAGCCGCCAACTCACCGATCCGGCCCATTCCTGTTGCTTCTTTAATCGTATGAAGCTTATAAACATCATATGCCATTGTCTCATATGGATGTTTTTTCTTTAAATGTTTTACAATGTTGAATAGCTCTTCTTTTTTTACTAACGCTTCAATTCTGATTTCAGCCGCATGATTCAGGGTTTCTTTTTTCCCGCTGAAAGGCGCTGCAGCCGTCCCTGGCTTAAATGTTCCCTTTCCTTTACAGCGAAATGAACAGCTTGAATAATTACCGATTTTTAAAGTACTATGCTCCAATAGTGCTTCCAAAATTATGTCTTCAAATTCCTCAGGTGCATATACAACCAGCTTGTATTCTTCTGAATTCCTGCTTGCCACCATTGGTTTGAGATTCTTCAACCCAATTTTTTCAGCAAGAACATCGTTAACTCCATTCACAGTACTGTCAAGATTGGTATGGGCCGAGAAAATCGCCAATCGATTCATTGCGGCCTGATAAATCAAGGCGCCGATATTTGAATTGAAATCGATGGAGGCAATCGGTTTGAATATCAATGGATGATGCGTGATCAGCATGTCTGCGTTTTGGCTGCATGCCGAATGAATCACATCCGCATCCGGGTCTAATGCAATCAGAATCGATTTCACCGGCCAGTTTTTATGACCGACCTGAAGTCCTGAATTATCCCAATCTTCAGCAATATCTGATGGAGCGATAAGTTCCATTGCATCAATGATATCGGAAACAATTGCTGTTTTTGAAGTATTCATGATTAATTACATAACCCCGATTGAAGGATTTGAAACCACTTTTGACGGTTTCGTAAAAAGTCCAACTTCTGCGTTGTGCTGCATTTCGCAATCATTCAACGTACTATAAGTACGCTTCATGATTACGAAATTTGCACGCCTTGAATTTGAACTTTTTTCGAAACCGTCTCATTCGGACTTT
>JAUVGT010000230.1 GCA_030593645.1 Deltaproteobacteria bacterium | reverse complement strand
CAAGAGCTTCCGCTATTTTCAAACGAAGAAATCCAAGGGACACCTCATTACCAAATGTCGTAATCAGCAGCAATTCTTCATTCACCTTACTGAAATGCAGATTTTCATCCTGTCCTTTATGAAACAGCAAAGAAAATTCTTCTTCTCCCACAACTTGAGCCATCGCGTTTACAGCACCAAAATTACCCGCTGCCAGGGCTGCAAGAGAGTAGACATCATGTTTGCATTTATCAGTACGGGCATTCGCAATAATATGACCCGCCATATCGACAACAAGTGAACTGTTGACACCATTTTTTATCAGAAATTTGTCTAATATTAGTTCCGTCTTTTCCAGCTGATCCTGATCAAAGGTATGTATCATAAATTAAACCCTTTATAAAAAACTGTTTTTTCACACGACATGATTTTCTGAATATATTTATTGATACGGCGGTCATATCTTCAAAACAACCGAAACGGCTATTACACCCCATCATTTGCAATGGTTAATGTCGATATTAATTCGGTTTCCAGAAAATCCACGTACTCATATCTTAATTTAATAAACGTATCAGAAGCACCTGCTCTTATCAAGATAATTAATACAACCCAAGACTTTACACTATTTTCAGGTTGGTTAAGTCATAGTAACTTGACACTTCCGCTTAAACTCAGTACAAACAATTACCTTAAAAAGGTGGTAATATATGTGTGTTCTCAAGTCAAGTGAACAGAACCATGATATTAAAATATTTATCGAATTCGAGTATTTGTGGACATCCACGATCATTTTTTTTATCAGGATACTTTAGAAATTGAGTAAAACATCGGTGATCTCATCAAAACCTGAAATCATGTGACGATAAAATTCCCGATTTTACTGGAAATAAAAAGGAGATTCTATGTTCGGTATGGGTATGTGGGAAATTCTTATAATCCTTGCACTTGCCTTAATTGTCATCGGACCCCAAAAACTGCCCGATCTCGCCAAATCCCTGGGCCGGGCAATGCGTGAATTCAAAAAGGCCACGAATGAATTTAAGGACAGTCTTGACATTGATAGTAGTTTAAACGAGATCAAAAATTCTTTTAAAGATATATCAAATGACGATGATATTGAAAAAAAGGATAAAATATCTCAAGAGAAGGTAGACGACCTTGAAAAATCGTATAAGGAATGGAAATCCGAAGATGAAGCGGATGATGTTTTAGACGGGTATAAAGAAGACGAAATCATCGATAGGGCGCCAGATATAGAAGATACTCCGGAACAAAAAATCGAAAAGAACAAAAAAGGATCTGATTAACATGACTGAGGATGGCAAACTTCCCTTTACCGCCCACCTGGAAGAACTGAGAAAACGGTTGATTACGTGTTTTATTGCGATTGGTATCGGATTTGCGATTTCATTCGCTTTTAAGGAAAAACTGTTTCAAATCCTGGCCGCCCCCCTTCAGGACGCCTTTATGGAAGTGATGAAACGCCACGAAACCCTAAAATATATGGCTCTTCCCGAAGCCTTTTTTACCTATTTAAAGGTCGCTCTTTTATCCGGTTTCATGATTGCCACGCCCGTCATTCTCTATCAATTCTGGCTGTTTGTCGCGCCGGGACTTTATAATAAAGAAAGAAAACTGCTTTTACCAATCGTTCTCCTTTCAACGTTGTTCTTTGTCGGCGGATCCATGTTCGGTTATTTCATCGTTTTTCCATTGGGTTTTGAATTTTTTCTCAAGTTTTCCAACAGTACAATCAGTATGGAACCCCGAATGAACGAATATTTCAGTTTTTCCTCCAAGCTCTTATTTGCATTTGGCCTTATTTTTGAACTTCCACTCGTCCTGACCTTTCTTGCCAAACTCGGTGTTGTCTCAAAGGAATTTTTAACCCGAAACAGAAAATATGCGATATTGATCTTCTTTGTCGGGGGTGCGATATTAACACCCCCAGACCCGGTTACCCAGGTGCTGATGGCCCTGCCACTGATTGTTCTATATGAAATCAGTATTATCGGTGCGCGAATTTTTGGTAAAAAGAAACCTGAAGATTTGGATCCGACGGATCACGTCAAAGAATCCAAATAGAAGTGTATTCCTTCGAATTAAATATATATAATATTTTCTTCTATTTACAATAAGTTATATATTTTTATGTTTTATCGCTCAATTGTGTCGTGCAAGCACTAACCAATTGTTTTTTATAAGTATTCAATATGCGAATACCCAATGAAAAATGATCTGTTAATGATTGACAACCATAACGCATATTGGTATTTAATAAGCAATAATATATAAAACAGTTTTTAAAGAAAGGGGGTTAAAAATATTATATGAAAAACAGGGCTATTTTACTGAAAGCGATGATTCTCTCTGTAGCCGTAATATTTACTGCAGGCGCCATCTATGCCGCTGCAACTGTATCCGATGTCATTAAACTGGATGAAAAATCGTATCCTCACAAAAAGGGTATTATCGAATTCAGTCATAAAAAACATTCTACTGATTATAAGGCCGGATGCGGCGACTGCCATCATGACAGCGACAATAAACCTCTGAACAACTTAAAAGATGGTGATAGTGTTCAGAAATGTGTTGAATGTCATAAAAAACCCGGTGAAATAAAAGGCAAAAAAGCCAAGGGGTTGTCCAAACAGCAAAAACGCGAATACCACGCAAACGCGCTGCACGACAACTGTAAGGGCTGTCACAAAGCGTCTAATAAAAAAACCGGGACAAAAAACGCGCCCACAACCTGTGCAAAATGTCATCCAAAAATTAATAAATAAAAAAGTAAAAACAATCTAAAAAAGCCGGTATTCAACGACCGGCTTTTTTATTTGAAATACGATCTCATGACGAAAGCCTGGGAGAAATGCGGGCTAACCCTCTTCCTTTCCCAGCACCACCCCCACCCAATTATTCTCTGTTTCCACCCACACATTTTTAAAACCGTTTTTTATATAAACATTCATTACTTCATCACGTTCATCTGATTTTATTCCCGATAATACGGCAATCCCGTTTTTTTCCAATACTTCATATATCATTTCGCTCATATCAATCAATGACGGATAGCGTAAATTGGCGATCACCATATGAAAACTGCCCTCCGGCAGACGATCCGCAATGACCGTCCTGTCTGCCAGATTGTTCAGTTCTATGTTCTCAATCGCTTCCATCCTCGCACAGGAATCGATATCCACACCAACTCCCCGGCCACACCCAAATTTCAATGCCGTAAGCAAAAGCACACCCGACCCGGTCCCAATATCAAGGACTTTCAAATGGGTTTCATAGGTAACGATCTGATCTTTTTGATCCATTTCCATTGCAAATTCAATTCCACGTATTGCCAAACGGGTGGTCGGATGTTCACCTGAACC
The DNA here is from genome assembly GCA_030593645.1 of Deltaproteobacteria bacterium. Classification (GTDB taxonomy): domain Bacteria; phylum Desulfobacterota; class Desulfobacteria; order Desulfobacterales; family JAUVGT01; genus JAUVGT01. Next base: position 4,622 of record JAUVGT010000230.1, on the reverse strand, counting down.
GAATGAAATTCCGGGTTTTATCCTGACCAATACGTCTTCATGTTTTAGTGAATATGTTACCGCCGGGGGAATCAGTATCACACGATTTGAAATTCGCACAGGTCTATTGAACGATTTAACAAGGAAGGTGTTTCCGAATTGGTATGTATATGTTAATTCATTTGCTGAAATCAGGCTCTTAATGATCGTTCTAACTGTTTTTTTCTCGAGGCCAAAGACGTTCTTGATCTTACTTTCCATCCTGATCGGTGTATATTTCCTGGATGACACGATTACTTTTTTGAGGATATACTCCTTAACCTGGTCAATATCAGTCATTTTTTATTTCGGTTTTTGATTGACGAAGTCTTGATATGATTTTGCATTTTGAACCAGCGCGTTGGCCCATAATGGTGTTCCCAGCGCATGAATATGGGTGTATGTGGCAAGTACATTCTTATAACACAACCCGTCCTTTTTGTTGACCAGTCCGTTCCCCCTTTTCATTCTGAATACAAGATTTTTTTCTTCACCCTTGAATTCCAAAACAGTAGAATAATGAAATTCATGACCCTTGATTTCAGTTCCCACATCATAATATGGGTTTTCTCCAACAATATCAACAATAGTATAGCCATGTCCCTGCGGCTTCCTGGAAAACCCGAATACAACCGGCAGCACACCTGCCATGGTGTATGATACATCATCCAGGATAAGTTTCTCACCAAGATACATGAGTCCGCCGCATTCAGCGTATATCGGCATGTTATTTTCCGCATCATTTTTTAACTGATTTCGATATATTTTATTTTCCGCAAGTGTATTCGCGTGAGTTTCCGGAAAACCGCCTCCGATATATAGAGCGTCAACCTGTGGAAAAGAGTTTTCCGTGAGAGGACTGGTAAAAACGATTTCAGCGCCGGCTTTCTTTAACGCCTCGATATTCTCCGGGTAGTAAAATTGAAATGCCGAATCCCTGATGATTCCGATTCTGGGTAACGAATGAATGGCTGCTTTCTCGCGAGGAGGACTATCAATTTTAACATCTATCTTGAATTCTTTTTTCAGGTCCGCTGATGAACGATCCTTTACTGTTTTTTCGGCTGTACCAACCACCGCCTGTATATCAATGTTCTGCTCGGTTACCCGTGTGATCGCGTTTATCGAATCCATCGCCCAGTCATGTTCCGGAGTTGGAACCAGTCCCATGTGCCGTTCAGGAAAACTCTGTTGACTCAGTTTAGGCACCGCGCCTAAAACCGGGACACCGGTATATTCTTCAATACTTCTTCTGAGGATACTTTCATGCCGCGGCCCGGCGATCCGGTTTAATATCACTCCCCTGATCCGGATGTCCGGATCAAACTGAATAAGGCCTGAAACAACCGCCGCCATCGTACGGGTCGTTTTTGTACAGTCGATGCAGAGGATGACCGGCAGATTTAAAAGCTTGGCCAGTTCAGCCGTACTGGTCTTACCTTCCGTATCAATACAATCGTAAAGACCCCGGTTTCCTTCGATAACAGCGATGTCATTATGGTTTGCGTGGGAGCAGAAAGAGGAAAGAATCTGTTCCTCTTCAATCAGGTAGGTGTCCAGATTATAGCAAGGCCGGCCCGCTGCAAGAGCAAGCCAGCCCGCGTCAATATAGTCAGGCCCTTTTTTAAAAGGTGTGATTGCTCTGCCCAGATTCTTTAAGGCAGCTATGATACCGATGGAGAATATGGTTTTTCCTGATCCTCCCCGCAAAGCGGCTATAACGATTCCGGGAATATCCATATTTTCTGCCTGCTGAAATCTGTGAAATCGCGGATTATTCTTCGTGTTCGGCGGCTGCCTGTTTTCCAACCCCCGGCAGGCCGTACATAGATGTACTTCCGCTTGACCAGTACTCCAGAACTTCTTCTTGAATCATCTGGGTGATTAATTTTTTTGCGGCCCTGGGTTTTTCACCAATCATCTTCGCCAGATCGTTGAAATAAAACTTGGTCTTTGTTTTGGCTTTTTTTTGTAGTTTTTCTACTATTATCTTTTTCGCCTCTTCGTAGTCCATATGATTACCCTCATTGATATTGCAGGGGGCGAATTCATTTACCCCCTGCAGGTTATTGTTCTAGAACTTGAATTGTGAGGTTTGACGCCATGTAAAATAAGCAGGATCACGGAAATCATCAATCAGATGATGGGTAAAATCGAGTTCACATTTTTCAAAGAACTTTTCCCATCCGATTCTCTCAGCCCATTCGCCAAGCCGCTCATATTTGTTCGCGCCCTTGGAATAAGTTTCGATCATTCTCTTGATAATGGAAGTTGTCTGCTCCCATCGAGGTGCTTCATTGGGCAAAAACGCCACAACAACTTTGGAGAATTTCGGGGTACTGATCCTGTTGGAAACCTTACCGCCGGCCATGATCACAATACCGTCACCTTCCGTATCGGCAAGCGGCATGGAGGGACACATGGTATAGCAGTTACCACAGAACATACATCTTTCTTCTTTTACGGCAACGCTCTTTAATTCTTTTCCATTAAAATCCACCTTGGACGGTTTGATGGCTGCTGTCGGGCAGGCCTTGATTGCCAGCGGAATCTCACACATCTTGTCCAGGTATTCATGGTCCAGCAAAGGCGGTTTACGGTGATATCCCAGGATGGCGATATCAGAACAGTGAACCGCGCCGCACATGTTCAGACAGCAGGCAAGAGATACCCGCATCTGGGCCGGTAGACGCATATTTACAAAATCATCAAACAGCACGTCCATGGTGGCTTTAACCGGACCGGATGCGTCGGTTGCCGGTGTATGACAGTGGATCCAGCCCTGGGTATGAATGATATTGGTAACGCCGGCGCCGGTTCCGCCGACAGGGAATTTGAAACTTCCGCCTGCGAACTTCCGGCTTTCAAGATCGTCCTTTAACGGTTTAACCTTGTCTTCACTGTCTACCATGAATTCAATGTTGTTACGTGTGGTGAACCGAAGGTGTCCGTCGCAATGTTTATCCGCGATTTCACAGATTTCACGAATATGGGTTACGCTCATAAGCCGGGCACCACCGACTCTGACCGTAAATACTTTATCGCCGGATTCTGCAACATGAACTAAAACACCTGGTTCCAGGATTTCATGATACAGCCATTTGCCCTTATTCGCCTTGATTACCGGCGGATAAAATTCGTCAAATTTTCGTGGACCGATGTCGGTTATTCTGTCTTCCATCGGTTTATCAGGATTATAACCTGAAGATACAAATGCCATGGTCATTCCTCCCTATCTTAGATGGTGTTTTCTAAATTCGTTAATATCTCGCTTCCATCCGCCTTCGACTTCGTCTTCTTTCCAGAAGATGTAAGGGTTGGAGCGCGGCTCTGAAACATGCTGCGGTACCGGATCAATACCGGTTACTTCAAGCATCTTCTGGAAACCCTGACGTTTGATCAGTTCGCCGATTCTCTCACGGTTGTTCCCTTCTTCCATCCACCAGTCCCAGAGACTTTCAATAACCTCCTTGATCTCATCATAGGGTGGTTCGGCTTTAATAAATGGTACAAGCAGGGAGCCCATCTGTGCGCCGTCAAGGATCGGGGCCTTGGCACCGACCAGCATGGATAGACCTCTGTCATCACCGATTCTAAGAGCCTGCGGCATAACGTTGATGCAATGCATGCAGCGTGTACATTCCGGTGTATTAATTTTAAGATCTTTACCGTCCATCTTCATACAGCCCGTGGGACACAGATTAATGACTTCCTTTTCGATATCAAACGCGCCCCAGTCACGGCCCGAGTGCGCGCCGCCATTGGGTTTGATTTCTCCGCCAATATAAGCCTGTACCACTTTCTGATCGATCTTGATATCATCTCTCCAGGTACCGATAAACGAAATATCAGCCCGGGCAATCGATGCAACACAGCAGTTGGGGCATCCGTCAAACTTGAACTTGAACTTGTACGGAAAGGCCGGGCGATGAAGTTCGTCCTGGTATTCCTGGGTAAAAGTGTGGCAGATTTCCTGTGTATCATAACAGGCATATTCACAACGCGCCTGGCCGACACAGTCTGATGGTGTTCTCAGATTTGATCCTGAACCGCCGAGGTCCTGGTTCATATTATGAGTCAATTCATAAAAAATTTCTTCCAGCTGGGGTGTCGTGGTCCCCAAAAAAATAATATCACCGGTCGAACCGTGCATATTGGTAATACCGCTTCCGCGGAATTCCCAGAGATCACAAATCTTTTTCAGGTATTCAGTGGTGTAAAATTTTCCTGCGGGATGGTTCACTCGCATGGTATGGAAATGAGCCACTCCGGGAAATGTTTCCGGCTGGTCACAATACCGTCCGATAACACCACCGCCGTAACCAAATACACCCACTATTCCGCCGTGTTTCCAGTGTGTTCTTCCGTGCTTAAAAGACAGCTCCAGAACACCCAGCAAGTCATCAACAACATCTGTAGGAATCTGGTATTCCACGTTGTTTACGTTTTTAGCCCTTGATTCGGCTTCCTGCTTGAGGTCGGACACAAAACTCGGCCATGGCCCGCTTTCAAGCTGGTCCAGTAAAGGGGTTTCATGTTTTGCCATTGATTTACCTCCATTAAGTTAAAAAAATTATCCGGTTTTTACAAAAAATGTTAACACT
>JAUVGT010000358.1 GCA_030593645.1 Deltaproteobacteria bacterium | reverse complement strand
CCAGGACGAACCTATAATTGCAACAACTTTTTCTTTTACCGCTTTTTCTGCCGCGATTTTTGACCCAATTGCAGTGCTGGTATTATCAAATAGAACTATTGATAGTTTTCTATCCAATACACTTCCTGTACGGTTAATTTCTTCAACCGCCAGTCGTGCACCTATGAACGAATCATATTGATCCTGTGATGCTTCCCCGGTTTCAGCGAAAATCGCTCCCAACTTGATCGGATCAGCGGCTGCATGGTTATAGGGAATTATACATGAAAATAAAATTATACTTAAACTCAAAAGTGTATTTAATCGCATAAGCATATCCTTTAATGTAAGTATCACTTCTTATCTGATATGTTGTTGACTGGAAAACTTAAGATAAATTCAGCTCCCTTTCCGACTCCATTGCTTTCAGCCCGTATTGTGCCGCCCATTTCAGTCATATAATTCGCGCTGCTGTGCAGCCCAAAGCCGTGACCTTCCTTTTTGGTAGTAAATCCGAACGAAAATATTTTATCGATATTCTCTTTTTCTATTCCGATACCAGTATCACTGATTTTTAATAATATATTTTCCCCACCATGTTCTATACTGAACTTCAATTCTCTATTTTCTTTTTCTACTCCGCTCATCGAGTCTATCGCATTTTTTATCAAATTAATAAGAATATGCATTAATTTCGTTCTCTGTAATGGTATCTTTGGAGCATCCACAAGCTCTTTGACCACTGATATTTTATTGTTCTCAAGTAACTGTGTCTGCATGATCAATCCATCATTAACTATTTCTGCCAAATTATACATTTCCGTCAGAGCACTTGCCCCCGCATAATTTTGCTGCGCCACGATCACGTCTATCATAGTCTTTGCTTTATCTTCCAGGCGATCGATATGACTGCGGACCGTCTCAATCTCTGAAACTAAAATCACTTCAATTTCAAGATAATATTCCAGAAGCATCCTGCCTTTGGGATTGTTCAAAATAAATTCTTCTAAATTATCCATTTTTTCTCTGAGCATATTATTAGATTTTACCAGCTCTTCAGTGCTTGAATGTTCAGCAATCTCTTTTAACAATGATACGGATGTAAGGATACTATTCAAAACATTTCCGACGTTATGCAATGTCCCTATCGCGATATCTGCCATACCCGCCTGGTGCGCCTGCTTAATCAGTTCATTCCTGACTGCCTCAAGTTTAGCCTGGTCACGTTTGCGCTGGGTAATATCCGTGGCAATCATTATAATTCCGGCAACCTTACCATCCGTTTCGATTGCACCAAAACGAACTTCATACCACAATGCCTCATCACCCGGGAAATTCAGCCTGGTTTCGATTATCCCTTTCTCACGGGTATCCATTACGCCCGTGATCACCATTTTAAATTCTCTTGAATATTTTGAAGGGGTCAGATCGAAAACACTATTACCGATAATGCCCTTTCCCACTGATCCGTTTACCGGTTTATTCAAATATTGAATTTTAAATTCATGATCGATATCCATGATAAAATCAGGGGAATTTTCCAGTAGAGAGCGGCTCTTAGCTTCTTCCTGCTTCAGTTCCAGAGTTCTCTTTTCTACTATCTGCTCGAGATTCTCGTTTAGTGTTATGAGTTCATTATACATCTTTTCATTTTCGATGGACATCTGGTTAAAAGTCTGTGCCATAACACCGATTTCATTTTTCGACGATAGATCCACCTGCACTCCCAGTTGCCCGTTGTGAACATCTTTCATTGCAGCCACTATCTGCCCAACAGGTTTTGTAACATAATATGACAACAGAAAATGCAATAATACAGCGATTAACAGCAGCACTGAAAATATCAGTGTTGTGAAAAAGGTCATGGACAATCTGCTTTCTTTTACAACCTCCTCCAGTGAATACAGTATTTTTATGTACCCCAACTTTTCTCCGATTGCTTTGATCGGCTCAATGTAGGCCAACATCTTAATATTATTCAGAGTGTTTTCGTAATATTTATAATCCCCTGGGGAAACGGCATCTCCCGGTTCCTTTTCATAATCCAGAGAATTACCACCCATCAAAACACCTGCCGCAGCATATGATTTTCCATCCTTATCAAAAATCGACACACCCACTATCCCTTGAATCTGAAGCATTTCTTCAATCATTATGCCGATGGCACTACTGTGGTTCATAAACAAATCGTTTGCAAAATCGTTTTTCCTAAGCTGTACCATGGCGTTGACAGACATCACAATTTTGTTAACAACCGTGTCCCGCCGTTTATTTTCAAACTGAAATAAAATGACCGCATAACATACTGAAAGCAACAAAAAAGTAAGTGCGATAGTGATATATATTTGAATTCGAAGGTTTTTTTTCTTCATACTCTAATTATTTTACCAGAGTTATACAATTGCGTTCGGATGGAATACTTTTTGAGAGATCAGACGCCCGGTTTTGAAACCCAGTCTATTTATAGCATAGATAATCACTCAGATGATCCCATTCATTGACACCTGATCGATCATACACAGTTTCAATACTATTATCTTATGTTATAAAGCAACCGGGTGTCAAATCTATCTCTTAGGTACTGGTCCATGTTCCAGGAATCTTACCTGACAGGAATACGCGCTGTTCCAGGGCTGCTTTGTGAAACAGGAACCATTTCACATCATTCCCGGACCATTTTAAATCGAGCTTCGCGAAGTCATCACTGCAATCAAAATCATCCCAATCTACCGTATCACCGCACAAAGCGGCCTCTCTCCATGTAAAACGGCTATATTCAAATCTTATGCCCGGAAAAGCATTCTGCCAGGTTTCTTTTTTTTTCAGACACAAAGCTATTTTTTTTGATATTTTATTCCATTTTTGTTTCGGTGCCGGTGATAGTGAGGCAAGCTTTTTATATATCGTTTCTGATGATTCCATAAACTCATCAGTATTATTTCGGTTTATTGCTTTTCTTTTACCGGCCGCATACCCGGCTTTCCACGAAATATCGCTGGCATCCGGTATTCCGCTTGCTTCAGAGTGCCCCACATCCGGCGCTGCATAGGATACGATATTTTTTAAAACGCCTATCTTTTTAAACTTATTATTTTCCTTTGTTCTAATATTCTTGATATCGTTCTCAATTGAACTGTGCCTTCCTGAAAACCCCGCGTGTGCCCATGTATCGGCGTAAGTGTGCAGTGCGAGACCTAATTTTACCAATGCGAACTCATATTCATAACTTCCGGGGGTAGAATTTTCTATTTTTTTCACCGCTTCATTAAGCAGTTTTCTGGCCAGGGGACTGTTTTTTTCTGTGATAAATTTATAATCACCCAAACGGCCTCCCCGCTTTTTTTCATTCGGCGGCAGGTAATGAAAAGCCATTAAAACATGACGCTGTACCTTCGGTTTAAGATAAAATTTGGCCCATTTCCAGAGATTACTCATCCAGTTTTTCCCTGAATGCGCAGTACAGACAGGATCAAAATATTTACCATCATAATCCCTGTAATTCCTCTGATCAGGTATATTCGCAATCCTGATTTTTTTATGTTCGGTTGCGTCATCGGCATATTGACTCGCATACGAAACCGTCTGAGCATCCTGAACGGAAAACCCTGCCATCTCGGCTAAAACACGTATGCAGTAATAATGAAAAGATTTGTTCATGTCGGCTCCTTATTTGATCAATCAGATGTTTGATATTTTCTTTAGACGCTCTAAAGCATTTAATAAATGTTTTAACCTCATGAAATAATTCATATATTACACATCATAAAGAATCAAGGAAAATGATGGTGCTAACACTTCTAAGAACGATGAATATTTGAGTTGCAATATGATTCTATGGAGTTTAATTTAATCTCAACCGGTTGGGAAACCTTAACCCTGTTTTTTATAGAAAGTAACGATGCCAAATCAAGAGAAAGAGCACGTTCAAATATATATGACAGCAAAAATGTCAATCATTTTAATATTAATGCTGTCTTTTTCGCTCACTCTTTTCGTTTACCCTGCTGAAGCAAAAAGTTATGGATGGCTTGTAAAAAACAATAAGATTGAACGTAAATTCAAATCCGGTAAAATCCCCAGGGGATATTCCTACTATTTCAGAGGCTGGAAAGGCGAACCGGAGGCGATCATTGGTATAAAACATGGATATACTCTGAAATCAAAACAGTGGAAATTTTTTAATCCCAAAAAAATATCCGTCCGGACACTGATTCTTCGGATGTACAAAAGAGAATCAACCCATTTCTATGGCGCGTGGATCATCGATCACAGGGGTAGAAAAATGGGTATTTGGTTTTCCGATAGTGAGGGAGCAAAAATTAAAATGGCCGGTAAAACCAAAATTGCTTATATTTCGCCGATGCCCGTAAAACGCAAGCGCCTTAAACGCAGACTCTTTGAATAGAGGTGGTTTCAAAATGCCCCCGGATTCAATTGTGGTGTTGGTGCAATCTTTCCGGGAGTATTGATCATCAAAATACCGTGTTGATAGACTCCATGGCATCGAGATACGCTAACTGTAAGTTTTTCACTTATCGCTTTTCACTTTATCCACTGCCGCATGTTCAGGTATTTTTAAAAATAAGGAAATGATACCCCCCGCTAAAATAAAACATCCTGTTAAAACCAGACCATATGCAAAAGATCCAGCATCTCCCATCATCCCCACAACAGTGGGGACAAGACCGCCTCCAATTACAAATCCAAGGGGGATGGCCAGGGAAACAGCAATGTTCCTGTTTTCCTGGTTTGTAATGGAAGATAATGCAACAAATCCCGCCGGAAAAAAGCATACCGCGGACAACGGCTGAATAAAAATGATTATACTGATCCAGTATCCCTGAACGATGCCCATAAAAACGGTAAATATTCCTGTAAGGGTAAACACACAGCACAACGTATTTTTTACACCAAACCGGTCCACAGCCCATCCTCCTGCAAATGCCATCACAGGACCGGAGAGTCTGGAAAGTGCGAGCAGCATATTCGCCGTATTTCGATCAATACCCCGTTCGCTGACAAGATATAAGGGAAGTATCGCAAATGTTCCCAGTGTTCCGCTGACACCCATCCCGAACAAAATAACCATCATCCAAAATATCGGTTTGGTTACCAGTTTTTTCAATGAATCGATACCGGGAGTTTCACCGGTAAATTCACCGCCCTTTCCGAATCGAATA
>JAUVGT010000386.1 GCA_030593645.1 Deltaproteobacteria bacterium | reverse complement strand
AAAGTCCGAATTAGACGGTTTCGTAAAGAGTTCAAATTCAAGGCGTGCAATTTTTGTAATGATGAAGCGTACTTATCGTACGTTGAATCATTGCAAAATGCAGCACAACGCAGAAGTTGGACTTTTTACGAAACCGTCATTTTTATTCCTCAGAAAAGCTCTCCCACCAATTTTGCATCACTGGAATATGATTCAGTGAAACAATCTCCCCAACTTTAGGTGTCAATAATTTAACATTTCTTTTATCGGCTTCTTTTACCAGCCGTTCCACAGGTTCATACCAGGAATGAAGCCCCAGGTTAAATGTCCCCCAGTGGATCGGAAGAAGGTGCTTGCCGTTTAACTTGATGTGAGCGTCAATGGCCTGTTCCGGATTTAAATGAATATCCGGCCAGGTTTTATCATACGCCCCAATCTTGATCATGGTCAAATCAAAATGGCCGTATTTCTTTCCCAGTGTTTCAAATTCAGCCATGGGACCGGTATCCCCACTGAAAAATATCTTGTACGTTTCCCCCAAAATCACTCATGTACACCATAGTGTTTTATCCCGGTCAAAAAGCCCGCGCCCGGAAAAATGCCGGGCCGGTACGGCCATGAATTCAACATTGTCATCTTTACGAGTATCCCACCAGTTGAACTCAATAATATCTTCTTTCTTTACACCCCAGTGTTCCAGTGTTTCACCGATACCTAAGGGGATGTAAAATTTAAGAGCCCGTTTTGATAGTTGAGTGATGGTCCCATAATCCAGATGATCCATGTGATCGTGTGAAATGATCACCCCATCAAGGTGCGGCAGGTTTTCTACGGTAATCGGCGAAGGATGAAAGCGTTTCGGTCCGATCCATTGAAACGCGAAAGCCCGGTTACTGAAAACAGGATCAAAAATAAACCGTTTCCCTTCAAATTCGACGATTACAGATGAATGGCCCAGCCAGATCACTGAGTATAATACAAACGGTTTTAGAAATAGATTTTAATCTTTTCTTCATGCTAAATTCCCTTGTAAGTGATTGAATAATCTTCTGGAATTTATTTTTACGACATGTAACCTGTTGAATTTTCGAAGTTGATGCTTATACTGTATCTTTCATTGGGTTATACCCCACTATCATAACCATTAACAAACCATTTTCAATTTTTAAACTTAACAACAGAGCCCAGGAAGATAAATGAACAAAACTGCAAAAAATGAAAATTTGAGAAATATCGCGATTATTGCGCATGTAGACCATGGGAAAACCACACTGGTGGATGCCATGTTCTCACAAAGTGGTCTGTTTAGGGAAGGACAGGAAGTTAACGAGAGGCTGATGGACAGTATGGACCTGGAGCGTGAAAGAGGAATCACCATTGCTGCCAAGAACTGTTCGGTGAATTGGAAAGGTGTCAGAATCAACATCATCGATACACCCGGTCATGCCGATTTTGGCGGCGAGGTTGAAAGAGCCCTTTCAATGGCAGATGGCGCGCTTTTGCTTGTAGACGCTTCCGAAGGACCCCTCCCACAAACCCGTTTTGTGTTAAAAAAAACCCTGGATGCGGGTCTTAAAATTATTGTTGTGATCAACAAGATAGACCGTAAAGATGCCCGCACGGAAGAAATTCTGGATGAAATATATGATCTTTTTATTGATCTTGATGCGGACGAAAGTCAGCTGGATTTTCCATATCTTTTCGCTGTCGGCCGTGATGGAATTGCTCAAAAGTCCCTGGAAGAAAAATCTGAAAATCTGGATCCCCTTCTTGACAGGATAATAGAAGTCATCCCCGCACCTTCATATGACCCGGAAGAACCGTTCCAGATGTTAGTCTCAGACCTGGGTTACTCGGATTATCTTGGAAGACTCGCGATCGGCAAGATCTCCAATGGTCAAACAAAATCCAATGACAAACTGGTTTGTATAAACGAAAATGGAGAGCATATACCTTTGAGAATCTCCAAGCTCCAGAATCACCAGGGAATGATTCTCAAGGAGGTTAAGCTTGCTGAACCCGGGGACATTATTGTCCTCTCCGGAATCGAAAATGTAACAATTGGTGACACAATCTGCACAAAAGACTCTCCAAAACCGCTGGAACGAATCACGGTTGATGAACCCACTGTTTCAATGAAATTCACCACCAACATTTCCCCATTTTCAGGTAAGGAAGGAAAAATTGTTCAGTCCAGCAAAATACGCGAAAGACTGATTAAGGAAACCCTTCGAAATGTGGCCATACAGGTTGAGGAAACAGAATCAAGGGATATCTTTCTGGTCAAGGGAAGAGGTGAGTTTCAAATGGCCATCCTGATTGAGACCATGAGAAGAGAAGGTTTTGAACTCTGTGTGGGACGCCCTGAAGTGATTTTTAAAACCGAAAATGGGAAAAAGCTTGAACCCATGGAACACCTTTTCATCGACTGCAGCGAAGAATTTCAGGGAATTGTCACCGAAAAACTGTCGACCCGGAAAGGGAAAATGATCAACCTTGTCAACCATGGAACCGGCAGGGTGCGTATTGAATTCAGTATCCCGTCCAGGTCCCTGATCGGTTTCAGGGATGAATTCCTGACAGATACCAAAGGCACCGGAATCATGAATTCATATTTTTCAGGTTATGAGGCGTACCGGGGGGATTTGAAAACCCGTTTTACCGGTTCCATTGTTTCAGACAGGCAGGGATCGGCCGTGGCTTATGCCCTGTTTAATCTGGAACCAAGAGGCCGGATATTTATCGTGCCCGGTGATCTGGTTTATGAAGGAATGGTATTTGGTGAACATAACAGGGATACTGATATTAACGCAAACCCATGCAAGGAAAAAAAGCTGTCAAATATGCGGGCCTCAGGAAGGGATGAAAATGTAATCCTTTCACCGATAAAACCGATGACCCTGGAACAGGCGATTAATTTTATCAGGGACGATGAAATGGTTGAAGTGACCCCAAAATCGATCCGTCTCAGAAAAACAGTCCTGTCAGCCCAAAAGAGATACAGTCTCAGACCGTCGAAATCGAAAAAAACCGGATAAATATATAAGAGGGGTCCGTGAGTTTTTTACGACACGGCCCCCCCATGAATAATCTGTTCTGAAAGCGTGATAAGCGAGCCAAACCCGCCACTATCGAATGGGTAGCCACCAATCGTTTTTCAAGGCAGGTTCTCAAAATCATCTAAATCCTTATGCCGTCCACTCGCTTTCTTATTAATCTTTAACTGTTTCAGGCTAATAATATTTACTTCGATTCCATCTATCTCATCTACAATCTTCTTTTGAAAGCACTCTTCAAATTTAACGCCTGAAATCGTGGTTAATATTTCAATACGCATGGGAGCAATACCCATACGTACAATACTGTTCTCTTTAAGGAAGAGTTCCTTTGATAATTGGGGAGTTTCAAACCCAAATTCCTTTAAGGCTAAAGCCATCTGCATTGCGGTTTGGGGGTCTGTTGCTATCCAAATATCCATATCATTTGTTGCCCGCGGATATCCATGGTAGCCAACAGCATATCCACCAATCAATAAATACTGGATATGTTTTTTATTCAATAAATTCAAGAACTCTTTGAAGTCTGGAGGTAGCACCATGTCCATAATTAATCCTTCTTAATACTTCGATATGTCGCATCCTTTCAATAGGATCCATAGCAAACCAAAAATCTTTGTCATTTGACTGATCTGATAATGACACAACCGAAAAAAATCTTTTGTCTATTTTAATATCAATTAATTCTCTATCCATGGGAAATTCCTATCATATATTAAAAATTTATCAACTCTATTGTTGTTATTATTGTGTTTCACATTTCGCAAAAAAATGTCATAAAAATGACCGGTCTGCTTTAGACCCCCCTTTATATCACGTTATACAGACTCTGCATAACTCTTTAAACGTTATTCCAGCAAAACCTGCGCCGGACTCGATCCGGTATCGGCATACAGCCTGCATTTTCATTTTTTATTATATGCTAAAATAAACTTCCTGCTGTATAGACACCCTTTCTTCCTGGATTCCGGCCTCCGCCGGAATGACAATATCTTTTTAATAATACAAAAGGTAAAGCCATCGCTCTCTGACCTTACGCAGAGAGCAAGGTTTTATTGTCACAAAAAAATTACTTTTGTGTGTTTCTTACATTTATGGCGCAGCAGCCAGTCGAAATCCCAAGTCATTTGCCCGGGGAAACAGCATATACCGTAGACGATTTGCGGATCGTCCAAACATTGAAAAATCATTTAAACTGCCGCCCCGATTCACCTTAAGCCAACCGTTAACCGGTCCATTTGGATCTGTGGCATGCCCCTGGGAATAATCTCCATACCAGTCATAACACCATTCCCAGACATTACCGTGCATGTCATAAAGGCCCCATCGATTCGGTTGTTTTTTTGCGACTGGATGTGACTTAAAACCGGAATTGCCGCAATACCAGCCAAGTTGATTCATGTTTGCATCGAATCCGCAACCGGTTGTTGTGATTTCCCCGTTTGGAAATGGTGTGGTACTCCCGGCCCGGGCAGCGTATTCCCATTCGGCCTCCGTGGGTAAACGATACCTGCCTTTTCCTTCTTTTGCATTTATACGTTTGATGAATCTCTGAACATCATGCCAGGATACT
>JAUVGT010000384.1 GCA_030593645.1 Deltaproteobacteria bacterium | reverse complement strand
CTGGGCCGTGTTGGAAGCGTGGATGATGTTCATTGTTTAAACGAAGTCAAACGTAATGAAAGCAAGTTTTTAACATTTGTAAACACAAAAACGCACAAAGAACAGATACGGATTATCAATGAACGGATCAATGAGGCTATTGATTCGATAAATTCAAGGGCTTAGGGCTCGCGCAAGCCTTCCTCTTTCTTCATACATGGGTTGTCAAAAGGGTGTAATGACTGATATCATTTGAACTGGTTTCAATGGTTGAAGGTTTTGAAACCGCTTCGGGACTCATGGATGTTTCTGTTAATGCGCAGACCATCGTTTTATGATATATATGGTTTAGAGAATACATGAAGGATCTTGTCGGTAAATATCTATTAATCACTATAAAATCAGGTGACTTTAGCCATGACTGATAAAGAAATCAAACTGGATGATGCGGCGAAACAGCTATTTGATACGTTCCAGGGTTTGGATACCTCCAACCGGGGTCTTACCCCCTTACAGGCATTGGACCGGCTGGCGGATAATTTGATTGAAGAACAGAAAAAACAGGATTTCTGGAGAATCCAGCTTTTTGAAATGGCGTATCTGATCAGTATTTATCTTCATAGTGATGATTTTTTAAAAAAGGCGGATGTAGAAAAAAAGGCCTTTGGAAAACTGAAAAATATATTTGAAAAACTGAGAAAAATGGAAGACAGCAAGGATTTCATTTTAATTCGTTTTCGAGGCGTCCCCTCGGCTTCAGACACACCCGAGAACTATGATTATGAAATAAAATTCGGAAACATGTTGCTGGACACAGGGGTGCTGCCGATGTTAATCCGGCGTCAGGGACCCAAAATGTCAAATCTTTCAGATAAGGTCCTCCGGGCATTCAGTGTATTTTCTAAATATGGACTCAATAGTCTTTATATCAAGATCCCGGGAAACAAACCGGAGGAATTGGATCAATTTAGAATCTGTTTATTTATTCTTTCATATTACAAAAACGCAAAAAAATATAATTCGTTGATCCGTTTTTCACATGATAAAAAACAGATATCGGTTCCGATAATTACCGATGAAAAGAAACGGGCGGATCCAAACCTGACAATGATGACTGCTCTGAGTGGTATGAATAATCAAAATATCAAGATCATGATTGATACTGTTCATGGCTGGATGCAAAAACAGAAATCAGCTGAATCCGAGTGTCCATATTCAAGTGTCTACGATGCCATATTCGGTATCGAAAAGATTTCTAAACAAGTGAAAAAACCGTTTCTGGAGGTTAATAATGTAAAATGGTTGACCCTGGCCGGAGATCAGCAGCATGCTTCTACTGAAAAAGCGGGTGTGGCCCGCTTTATCGTTGACAATACCGATTCTCCCCTGAAAATCGCCAAGATATTAAACAGTGTATATGGTGACGATTTTCATGAAATTGATACGAAACGTTTGAGTGATAGACTCCGACTTTCTTCCGAGTTATTGACCTCAATCGAAAGAATCGAAAAAGATCGAAAAATGGAGAATGAGGTTCTCACAAATATTGATGAGCGCCTGGATAGGGTGAAGGATGAGGTCCTGGACGACCTGGATGTCCAGCTTGTTACTGAACCGGACCAAAAGAAAAAACCCGGCACAGTCCTGGGGAAATTAAATAAAAAATTGGATGGGCTGGTCTCTTTTTATAAGGGACGATCCGCCACGCGTAAAAAAATGAAGGGTATGGTTAGAAATCCCATAAACTTCAGTAAAAAAGACTATAAAATTATATCCAGGGATTTCAAAATCTCAATTGAGGAAGCAAAAGATCTGGTTGATATGCTGAAGAGCTGTTTTATCAATGAAGGGCGTTTCAGCAAAGGAAAATTTGTTGAGCTCATTCCACGTTTAACTAGATATGAAAAGAAAATTTTTGAATTTCTCTGGCATCATTTAAAAGATGTCATAGATGTGAAAGATATGGTTTCATTTCTGAATGCGCTTCAGATCCTGGCGGTTCAGATGGACCAACCGAAACGAGCGTTTAAGATACTGGTGGAAGATTTTTGCAGTGAGCCGAAAAAAGTTAATTTTTCAGATAATAAGGCGATCATGCTGACCAACCTGATTGTTCATGAGTATGATAAAGATCTTACAGATATTGAAATTACCCCCGAAGATATTCTTCTGGGCGAGATGCGGTTAAATGAAAAAGTCGCCAAATACGCGTCCTGGAGAATCGATAAAGATCAGGAAAAAGTCTTTGAAAAAGTCGGAAAAATTCATGATAAACTGACGGAATCACTGTCCGCGGATAAAAAAGCGGACCCAATGATAACCCGAAAACATCTTCTGAGTCTTGAGAGAGAAGTATATATCTTCTTTTCTCTGATCGCGTGTAAAACAGGAAAATCCGTTCTCAGATGCGCAGCATATGAGTATGGAAATCCGGAAACAGAATTGTATCGATCTGACAAAAGTTCATCCAGTATGTCCGGCCTGATGCAGAATTTAAGGGTATTAATTCGCGGAATTGGTAGAAATGGAGGACCTGATGACCTGTACTGTTTAAATGAGATTAAGCGAAACAAAGAGCAGTTTTTGGATCTTGTAAAAATGGATCAGCAAAAGGAACAAGTCAAGCAGATCATGATGCGCGTTGACGAGGCGATTGATTCAATCAATTTTCGTACACCTAAAAAAGAGGAATCGAAACCCGTCATGCCCGGGGTCCCGCCGGAATTTACTTAGGGCTCGCGCAAAAATATATTCATAAATACTTCCCAAAGTTTTCCCGCAAAATGAAGTAACTCAAAATAATATTAGAGAAGTATAGTAAAATGAAAATTCTTGTACTAAGCGATCTCCACATAGAGTTTGCTGACTGTATCATTCCTGAAGTTGACGCGGATGTTGTACTTTTAGCGGGCGATATTCATATCGGGGAAAAGGGATTTTTCTGGGCGAAGGAGATGTTTAAAAACAGAGAAATTATTTATGTGATCGGTAACCATGAATATTACCATGGAGCGATACCGGAAATCACTGATAAACTACAGAAGCTATCGAAAGAAACAAATATTCACATTCTGGAGAATGAAGCCCTGATGATCGGGGATGTCAGATTTCTCGGTTGTACTTTATGGAGCGATTTTCGACTGTTAGAGAACCCTGATTATGCGCGTCGTACAGCCGGTGATAAGATGAATGATTACAGGCTGATTCGGTTAAGTCCGGAATACAGGCTGCTGGAACCGTCCGATACTAAAACCTGGAACCATGAATCTGTATCCTGGCTGGAACACGAACTTACCAGCGAAAAAACAAAGTCACAAAAGACGGTTGTGATCACCCACCATGCGCCAAGCCTTTTATCCGTACCTGAAAGGGTAAAACATGATCCGTTAAGTGCCGCATTCGCGTCCGAAATGATCCATTTTATTTTCGGAAGAGGTATTTCCCTGTGGGTACACGGCCACGTTCATGATTCTTTTGATTATCAAATCGGAAAAACAAGGGTGCTATGTAATCCTCGCGGATATATTCATCAACCAAATCCGGAGTATAATCCTGAACTGGTTGTTGAAATATAGTAAATATCTATTCAACAAATTCTTTTGCATGGAGGGACTTTATGAATTCAAATACTAAGGAAAATTTCCAAAAACAGAAAACATGCCGGTTGATCCTCATGGCTACTGTATTAGTTCTGTTCTGGACTGATATACCAGGAATGACATCAGATCAAAAAGATATGGGCGGCTGGGAACTCGGCAGTCAGTACAATAAACTGTATGACCCCGAAGAACTCGAGAGCTTTAAAGGAATTGTAAAGGACATTCTGGAAATCGTTCCCATGAAAGGTATGTCTCCCGGAGTTGCAATGATTGTAGACGATTCGGAAGAGGACGTCCTGGTCCATGTGGGACCTGTCTTTTATGTCAAGCCCGGTAGAATGGGAATTCGAAAAGGAGACAAGATAAAGGTCAGAGGAGTATGGGCAGAAATCGATGGGAAAGAAGTTTTTCTTCTATCGAAGGTAAAAAAAGGAAGTGATATCTCATACAAGATTCGACGAACCAGTGATGGAAAGCCATGGTGGACCATGACCGCCGCGGAAATTCAAAAAGAAAAATCCGGTGATTAAACGTGAGCATCTCACCCGATGAAAATGCGGGTTAGGCTCCGTGATTCAATCTTTTAAGCAGGTGGGCGCTTTATAGCCTATCTGCTGTTTTTTTAAGGATGATAAACAGTTTCTACTTTTTCGATTAACTTTAGAGAAGTGGTAAGAGTAGACAGATCGGGATTGATTTTACCCTCTTCTCCCGCCACATGTCCATGCCCTATAATTTTTGCTTGACTCTTTATGCTTTGATTTCCTGCCAGTATATTTCCTCGCCAGACGACAGAGGGTTGGCCGCGGTACCAGCTGTACTTGTGATTTTCGGTTTTGTCAAAACTCTTATTGACTTCGATGTAATAAAAATATTTTCTTGGTTTGAGAGTTTTTTTTGGTGCCCATTCCAAAACGAATTCTCCCGCTTTGGCTGTTGCCGATGTAATCGCATCGGCTAGGGGTTTGTTTTTAGTCGGATAGAAATTTCCATTACCATAGTCAACGCCACGGCTATAAGCCCATACGGGCAGAGTGCTTAAACGGGCTCCTCCCCATTTGTCATCCAATCCGCCACGGCGATTTC
>JAUVGT010000247.1 GCA_030593645.1 Deltaproteobacteria bacterium | reverse complement strand
TTTCGACTATAAATGCTGCACCGCATTCAGGGCATTCTTTGTCAATCGGTTTATCCCATGTCGCAAAAGTACAATCAGGAAAACGGCTGCAGCCGTAAAATATTTTTCCCCGCTTTGATTTTCGTTCGACAATTTCGCCATCACAGTTGCTTTCAGGGCATTTGATACCTGTTGACTTGACGGGTCCACCCGAGTTGATCGATTGTGTAAATTTGCATTCAGGGTAGCCGCTGCAGGCCAGAAATTCTCCGTATCTGCCGCGCTTGATTACCATGGGTTTACCGCATTTTTCACAAATCTTATCAATTGCTTCATCAAAGGAAGGTTCGATGATCTGTATCTTTCCTTTTTCGTCTCTTTTATAATCCCGTGAAAAACTGCACTCAGGATACCCGGTACATGCCAGGAAGTGACCGTTTTTTCCGACCTTAATATTTAGCTCATTTTTACATTCCGGGCAAACAAGACCTGTTGAAAAACCGACACCTTTCAGGCTCAGCATTCCTTCCTTCGCGGCATCCAGTTTCATTTTGAAACGATTATAAAATTTAGTCAGGAGGACAAGATAATCCATTTCCGATGATTCAATTCGATCCAGGTTGTCTTCCATTTTTGCAGTAAATTCAACATCCAGTATTTCAGGAAAACTTTCGATCAGAAGATCGTTCACAAGAAATCCGAGTTCATTTGGCCTGAAATAACCCTTGACCAGATCAACGTAACCTTTGTTTCTGATTGTGGATAAAATATTTGCATATGTACTCGGTCTGCCAATCCCATTTTCTTCCAGTTCCTTGACCAGCGATGCTTCAGAAAATCGTGGAGGAGGCATTGTAAAATGCTGTTTGGGTTCAATGTTATTTAAGGTCAGGAACGTTCCTTTTACAAGTTCAGGCAGGTTGCCCGCTTTTTTCTGATCAGCACTTTTGATTTCTTCATCAACAGACATATAAAGAGTCATGAAACCGGGAAATTTAATGGTAGATCCGCTGGCAGTAAATAAATATGAACCCGCCTTGATTGCTACCGAAACCATGTTGATGAGAGCCTGCTGCATTTGTGAGGCAACAAACCGTTTCCAGATCAGGGTATAAAGATTAAGCTGATCCTTGGTCAGATACTGCTTGACCTCTTCCGGTGTATTAAATACAGAAGTGGGTCTGATTGCTTCGTGGGCATCCTGGGCTTTTTTTTTGTTTTTGAAAAACCTGGGTTTTTCAAGGGCGTAATCTTTTCCAAATTTATCAAGGATCAGTTTTTTAGCCTCTTCGGCGGCCTCATTTGATATTCTTGTTGAATCAGTACGCATATAAGTGATCAGGCCCACTGGTTCGCCGGGACCAAGTTCGATGCCTTCATAAAGCTGTTGGGCCACCATCATGGTTTTTTTTGCGGTATACCTGAGCTTCCTGATGGCTTCCTGCTGAAGCTTACTGGTTATAAACGGCGGGAGAGGATTTCTCCGGGTGACTTTTTTTTGTACTTTATCGATTAAATACTTCTCACCGGAGAGTTCATCCAGTATATTTCGGGTTGTTTTTTCATCCGGGATTGTTAATTTTTTATTGTTTTTCTTTACAAGTTTGGCGATGAACGGCGGGGGGGCCTCCGCTTCTACATGCGCGGTTATGGACCAGTATTCCTGGGGATCAAATGCCTGAATGGCTTTTTCCCTTTCACATATAATTCGAACAGCGACAGATTGTACCCGACCGGCACTTAACCCGCCTTTAACCTTGCGCCATAACATGGGTGAAATCTGATATCCCACCAGTCGATCAAGTATCCGTCTGGACTGTTGGGCCTCATATTTTTTTTTGTGAAGCAGTTCCGGAGATGCCATTGATTCAAGGATGGCATTTTTTGTAAGCTCATGAAAAAGAACTCGATGAAACTTTCTTCCCTTTCGTTTTAAGATTTCTGATGTGTGCCAGGCAATGGCTTCACCCTCGCGATCAGGGTCAGGTGCCAGGTATATCTCTGCGGCATCGCCGGCAGCCTGTTTTAACGCTTTGATTACCTTTTGTTTGCCGGGTATCGTGATATATTTGGGTTTAAATTCATTTTCAACATCAATTCCCATTTCCTTGGACGGAAGATCCTTTATATGCCCGACGGTGGCCGCGACATTATATTTATTGCCAAGGTATTTTTTGATGGTTCTGACTTTGGTTGGAGATTCAACTACAATTAAAGGTTTAGTTGTCACGATAAATCCTCGATAATTTATATTAATATGGTTTTAGTATCACGCACAGTTTTCTTATGGTAATTTTGATGGTCTTGTAAAAAGTCCCAATGAGACGGTTTCGTAAAAAGTTCAAATTCAAGGCGTGCAAATTTCGTAATCATGAAGCGTACTTATAGTACGTTGAATGATTGCGAAATGCAGCACAACGCAGAAGTTGGACTTTTTACGAAACCGTCAATTTTATTCTGAGCCCTTAACCCGGGATTCAATTTTTATGACAGGTTCATGATGATATCGAAAAAAAATTACCCGGTGCCTGATGAATCACACCTTTTAACTCAAGCTGGAGTAAGGTACTTGAGAGTTTTCCGGGTTCAATAGAGATTTTTCTTATCAGATTATCTATGTGAACGGGATATGTTCCTATCGCTTTATAAACAAGCGTCTCATACTCAGTAAGAGGTGGAAGACCGGCTCCGGTTTTTAATTTTTTATTGACCGCGATATTTCCAATATCCGCTTTCATATCCGGGGTAAGCTCATCAATAACATCCTGGGCATGTTCAATCAGTTTTGCACCCTGTTTTATCAGGGTATGAGTTCCCGTACTCTTAAAGGACTGAATGCTTCCGGGCACAGCAAATACTTCACGGTTTTGTTCCGCCGCGAGGCGCGCGGTGATTAGTGAGCCACTTTTTAGGGTCGCTTCTACCACAACGGTACCCAATGACATTCCGCTGATAATCCTGTTGCGCATCGGGAAATGGTGGGCTTCCGGTTTCGAGTAAAGCGGAAACTCGGAAATTACCGCACCCCTTTCAGCAATTTCATGGAAAAGTCTTTTGTTCTCTGCGGGATAAATCCGTAAGAGACCGCTTCCCAATACGGCAACAGTTTTACCGCTGCATCGGAGCGCACCCTCATGAGCGGAGGAATCGATACCCCTTGCCATGCCGCTGACTATTGTAAATCCTAATGTTGAAAGATCCATGCAGAGATTTTTTGTTGTGGAAATTCCATAATTTGTAGCATTCCGTGATCCGACGACAGCCATATTGTACGCGGTTTTTTTTAATTGGCCGGTCACATACAGAAAGGGCGGCGGGTCATGGATCTCAAGTAAGAGAGCCGGGTAAAATGGATCAGACAGGGTTATGATCTTAAAACCATTTTTATTTACAAGATCAAAATCTTTTTTGACATCATCCTGTATTCTATGATTTTTAATGGCTGAAGCCAGACGCTGAGTCACACCTTTTACCTGTATAAGATCAGCGTGCGATGCCTGTAAGATGTGCTCAGGAGAATTGAAACAGTCGATTAAACGTTTGAAAATATGGTTTCCTATACCTGGGACACTTTTTAATACCAGCCATGAGAGTGAATGGTTCATGTAAGGTTACTTTTTCTTACCCCAGGTTTGCCAGACGAGCAGGATAGGGCTTGCCACATAAACTGAAGAATATGTCCCGATTAAAACACCGACAATCATTGCAAACGCAAAATCATGGATAACTCCGCCGCCAAGTAAAAACAATGTGATCAATACAACCAATGTTGTTGCGGATGTCAATATGGTCCGGCTCAATGTTTCGTTTATGCTTCGATTAATGATAAAACCAAGGGGATTCTTATGGTGTTTTCTCAGGTTTTCCCGGATCCGGTCAAAGACGATAATTGTATCGTTCAGGGAATACCCGATAATGGTTAATAATGCCGCAATGATCGGCAGAGTAAATTCCTTGCCAAAAATTGAAAACATACCCACTGTGATAAAAACATCATGAATAAGCGCCACAATCGCGCCCATGGCGTATTTTAATTCAAGAAACCAGAAAAGTATCAGTGTAATCATAAGGGCGGCGGCAATTAAAACCGGTATGCTCACGCCAAACAGTTTGACAGCATATATTGCGCCGATTAGAGCGGCTGCCATAATTCCGCTGATCATCCATTTAAGTTCGAATCGGCCGGAAATGTAGATGGTAATGAACAAAAGGGCGTAGAACATGGCAAGCAGAGCTTTTTCTCTTAAATCTTTTCCCACCTGCGGCCCGACCATTGTGACTCTTCGGATTTCTACGTTTATACCGGTCTTTCTTTCCAGGCTGCTTTTGATCCTGCTGGATAATGTATCGTTGATTCCCAGAATTTTATCGGTACGGATAAGATATTCATTTTCATGTTTTTCACCGAATGTTTGTACAGATGATTCGATCCCGATAGTTGATAATTCTGATTTCACATCGTCAAGGTTTGCGGGTGATGAAAATTTAATTTGAATAATGGTTCCACCCGCGAAATCAACTCCTAATGTCGGTCCATTGTGAATGACAAGAGACGCGATACTGATTAGGATCAGAGCCAGAGATATAAAAAAAGCGATTTTCCGGGTTCCGATAAAATTAATATTTATATCTGATTTAATAAACTGCATGATTATGACCTCTTTAGATACTTAAACGTTTTACTTTACGATTCATCAGAAAGTAATCAAAAATTGAGCGTGTCAGGATAAGGGAGGTGAAAAGGCTTGCCAGAACACCCAGGCTCAACGTGACGGCAAATCCCTGTACGGCACCTGTTCCAAACTGGAATAGAACAAGGGCCGCGATGAGTGTCGTAACATTTGCATCTAAAATCGTAAGGGTTGCCCTGTCATAACCCGCGTCAACTGCGGCCCGTGGTGTTTTCCCCAGTTTCATTTCCTCCCGGATACGCTCGAATATCAAAACATTTGCGTCAACAGCCATTCCGATGGTGAGAATTATTCCGGCAATACCGGGCAGTGTTAACGTGGCTCCAAACCCGGCCAAACCTCCGGCGATCAGGATAATATTAAGGATAAGAGCAAAGTCCGCGATAAAACCTGAACTTTTATAATAGATAACCATAAATAGAATCACAAAGATACCCCCGATGCACATGGAGATCAGTCCTTTGTTTATGGAATCGGCACCGAGGGAAGGACCGACCGTTCTTTCCTCAAGTATTTTTACAGGCGCGGGCAACGCACCGGCGCGAAGAGCGATGGCCAGTATGTTTGCTTCTTCATCGGAAAAACTGCCGGTGATACTGGCATTTCCACCGGATATTTTTTCCCGGATCTGCGGGGCTGAATACACTTTGTTATCCAGTATGATGGCCAGATGTTTATTTACATTTTCACCGGTAATTCTCTCAAATGTTTTCGCGCCTTTTTTGTCAAAGCTTAGCAGAACATATGATTCATTGGTCTGCTGATCCACACGGACTTTTGCGTCCGTCAGATTGGCACCGGTTAACAAGGTCCGTTTTTTCAGTAAAAAAGGTGTTTTTCGGGTCTGGTTTGTTTCCGGGTCTTCGGTTATTTTATAAAGGATTTGACTGCCCCTTGGAATTCGGCCTTTAAGGGCCTCTTCCGCGGACATCGATTCATTTAATAATTTAAATTCAAGCAGAGCGGTTCGGCCGATCAATTCTTTTGCTTTCCGGGTGTCTTTGACTCCAGGGAGCTGAATAATGAGACGCCTGTCACCCTGGCGCCGAATATCAGGTTCGGCCACACCAAACTGGTCAATACGGTTGCGTATTGTTTCAAGGGCCTGGCGAACAGCCATCTCTTTGATATTATTGGTGTATTTTTCCGGCATATCAAGGATAACCCGGGTTTTATCACCATCTTTTGATCGTGATACGATTCTCATTGCCTGGTATTCCTTGTCCAGAAATGCTTCAAATTTTTCCAGGTTTTGATCGTCCGGGATCAGAATCGATATTTTTATCCCCTGGATAAGTTCGATACCGATTTGACGGATTCGTTCTTTTTTTAACAGGCTCCGTATTTCCTGACTGATTCGTTCAATGTTATTTTTTACCGCCTCATCGGATTCAACCTCAAGAGTCAGGTGCATTCCGCCCTGTAGATCCAGGCCCAGAGTTATTTTCTTATGCGGCCAAATAGAAAGTTTATCCGCGTGTTTAAGAATTTTTGATTGGTATTGATCCGCGTCGCCTTTGACCAAAATTGATTCAAGCTTTTGAATAAAATCCTTTTTCCACATATAATCCAGTTCTTTAAGTGTATAAAGACGATCCATAACACCCGCGGGAATGTTATCTTCCGCCAGCCTGAAAAATGACAGGTCTGTCAGCTTGACACGATCCGGGATCAGCGACGGCAGAACCAGAACAAACGCTGTCATTATTACCGCCAGAATCAATATGGGTTTCCATGAAAAATGTTTCAATTCTCACAGTTCCTTTGTTTTATGGTTTACTTTTATGTACAGGGCGCAATGAACAATTGAATATGTCATAAACCGGGCAATAACTTTTTCAATCCTGTATATTATTTTTTTTGCTGGGTCGGCTGTTGACCGGATCCGGCTTTCCCGCCCACACTGGAGCGGGCGATTTTTACACGTACTTTATCAGCAATCTCAACGGTCAGGGTGGTGTCATCATAGCCTGTGATTCGACCATGGAGACCTCCGTTTGTAATGATTTGATCCCCTTTTTGAAGACTGCCAATCATTTCACGATGTTGTTTCTGTTTTTTTTGTTGCGGGCGAATGAGCAAAAAATAGAATACAACAAATATCAAGATGAAAGGCATAAAACTCATCCATCCGCCGGCACCCCCTGCGGCTCCTTCTCCACCCTGGCTCATGGCATATACAATACTGTTAATCAAGGTATGACCTCCTTATATTTTATAATTTAACCTTCGATAAAGTGATTATCGGATCATGATTATCGGTTCATGAAGAACAATAAAGGCGCTGATATACTTTAATTTGATACCCACGTCAAATATTTCTTTAATTTTTATAAAAAAATACCGTTTTTACGACCAATTCCGCTTTATAAAAGCGGTACGCATAGTCCCTGACCGGTTATTTGATCATAATGTCGCTTTCACCCGGAATCATCGATTTATCCCCTTCAATAATGATGCTGAGATTTCGTCTGATCTCAAGATCGAGAATTTCTTTTCTTTTTTTATTTAATAAATAATCAGCCACTTCAAGGGGGACAATCCCTCTCACAATAGAAGTGGCGCTTTTTAATGATTTCAATCTCAGTTTACGGAGAAACCCAAGAGCCAATGTCTCAACCGATGGGATCAGACCTTTCCCGCGACAGCGGTCACCATCCAAGCGGAGCTCGGTATACAACGCGGCTCGGCAGCGTTTGACATTCAAGCGGTTTGTTCTGGTTTTGTTTATGCAATGGCGACGGCCGATAGCTT
>JAUVGT010000422.1 GCA_030593645.1 Deltaproteobacteria bacterium | reverse complement strand
TACGTGTGGGACGGATGGTCAAACCGGGAAGAGGGGGGAAAGACAAGATCGTGGTGGTACCGTCCACGGTGGAGGAAAAATTTATTCATGATCGATCGTTTCTACCCTCTGAAGAAGGTGAATCATCGGGCGGAACGGGGGACGGTGAAGAAGGAGAGGTGATTGGTGAGGAACCTGTACGCGCTCCGGAACAGAAGGGCGGAGCCGGATCAGGTGAGGGAGAAGAGAGTCCCCATGAAATGGAGTCGAGTGCCTACGATTTAGGTAAAATTCTTACGGAGAAATTTGAGCTTCCCAACCTCAAAGACAAGGGCAAAAAGCGATCTCTTACCCGTTATACCTATGACCTGACCGATAAACACCGCGGATTCGGCCAGTTTCTCGATAAAAAAGCCACGCTTAAAAAAATTGTCGAAACCAATATTACCCTTGGAAACCTGCCGGATCCGGGCGATATCGATCCGACACGTTTTTTAATCTCTCCTTACGACAAGATTTACAGGATCCTATCCCGTGAAATGGACTACGAATCCCAGGCCATGGTCTTTTTTCTCCGGGACTATTCCGGCTCCATGGCCGGCAAAGCCACCGAAGTAGTGGTGGCCCAACACGTATTGATCTACAGCTGGCTGCTCTACCAGTATGCCAGGCAGGTGGAAACCCGTTTTATACTTCATGATACCAAAGCAAAGGAAGTTTCTGATTTTTACACCTATTACAATTCAAGGGTTGCCGGTGGTACAAAAGTGGCCTCAGCCTTTTGGCTTGTCAACGAGATCGTGAAAAATGAAAACTTGGTTCAGGATTATAATATTTATGTTTTTCACGGGACGGACGGTGACGACTGGGAAAAAGACGGTAAAGAAACGCTTTCGGAACTAAAAAAAATGCTAACCTACGCCAACAGGGTAGGGATCACCATTGCCGAACATACCAGCAGTTCACAAAATAAGTCAGCAGTTGAAATATACGTGAAAAAATCCAAACTACTGGAAGAAAAACCGAAATTATTCCGGCTTGATGTGATGAACGAAGATGCTGATGAACCGCGTCTGATCGAAGGGATAAAAAAGCTGATAAGCGAGTAAAGTGTGACGGTTTCGTAAAAAGTCTCCCGCTTCAGTTCAGCGGGACGTTGTGCTGCATTTCGTAATCATTCAACGTACAACATGATTACAAAATTTGCACGCCTTGAATTTGAACTTTTTCCGAAACCGTCTAAATCGAACTTTTTACGAGTTCATCAAGTGTAAAGTGAGCTAAAGCCCGCCCTGGTGCGACTCGTTCATATATATTGATCTGGCCTATGCATCTTACAAACTTGACTTTTGAGTATAGAGTATTGGTGAACGGTCTGGGCCAGGGTTGTGGTACTCGCCATCGACGAAGTAATTTAAATAAAATAATTAGAACATCTTAACTTTAAGCACTTTGATAAAATCATGGAATTAATCGATCAACATACCAAAACAATCATGGAAGGGTGCAAGGAAAGGGCTCTTGGAGCCGGTCTATGCTTTCAGGATGAAACTCTGGAATATATCGTAACCAACCGTGACTTGCTGGAAATTTCCCCGAAACTGATGATTCCGACCCTTTACGATTACTGGGTGCATGACGTTGAAGTACTCAAAGAAAAAGGCAGGTATGAGCTTTATCCCGGCAACCCCTATGAAACCGTTATAAACACCCGGCCGGCTATCTCATTTTACAACGACAACAACCCGGACTGGTTGAACGTAATGATCTTCTACCATGTTCTGGCACATATCGATTTTTTCCAAAACAATCTGTTTTTTCGACATACCTGGGACTATGATTTCACCGGTCAGGCCCTCTCGGACAAACGATTAATCGCCAAACTCAGATCCGAAAAAGGTAGATGGGTGGATTATATCATAGAATTTACACGGGGTATCGATAATCTTGCCGGATATCATAATGAACTTTCGAAGCTCCACCGTACCCCTATATCCGACCGGTCCAAACGCCTTGACTTCTATTTTGATGTGTTTTTACAGTCCATTATGAAACTCAAAGTCAACGAATATGTTAAAGAAATTGAGAGATACAATCAATGTATCACTGAATACACAAATATGGGTGAACAATCTTTTTTTTCGGAGGTTGAAAAGAAATATCCAGAGTTTGAAGCTATCTTTAAAAAGAGTCTAGAAGAAAAATCGAGCCAAAGACAAGACCTGATTCAATATTTGATGGAACATTCAGAATTTTTAAACAAGGGAAAAAACCGTTGGATGAAATCGGTCATGCAGGTCGTGCGAAACACATCCCTGTTTTTTCAACCACAGATCCGAACGAAAATCATGAATGAGGGATGGGCCAGCTACTGGCACGAAACACTGTTTCTTCAGGACGAGCGTATCAAAGGACACGAAGTGAATTTTGCCAGAGTTAATGCCAATGTAACGGCATTGTCCCGTGTTGGGCTAAATCCCTACGCTCTGGGGATGCGCCTTTTTTATTATATCGAAGAAATGGCTGACAAGGGAAAATTATCTTTTGATTTCCAGCGTATTATGGATGCAAATCAGCGTGACAAATATGATGCAGGGACGGGACAGGGAAAGAGATTTATCTTCAAGGTTCGCGAAAACTTCTGTGATTCCATGTTCATTCATACCTTTCTGGACCAGGATTTTGTAGGCAATCACAATCTGTTTGTTGCCGGTAAAAGGCTGAATCAGAATCGGATGGTCTGGGAATATTATGTCAAAAGCCGCAATGCTAAAGACTTTCGTCAGATGATCGAAGATTCCCTGTATCATCCGCCTTATATCGACATAGATCTTGAGAAAAGCGTTGATCATACACTCTATCTTGTTCACAATTTTGAAGAAAAACCACTGGTAAAGGAATTCATCTCCAATACCATGATGGGGATAGAGTACTTGTGGGGAGGGCCGGTTCATCTGGAAACCAGTGAAGTCGATTCTATTTCACCCGTACAGCCACAATACGTTTCTACCGATTCTTCGACTGTAAAACAGGAAATAAAAGAAGAAAAGGAAATCAAATGGCAACGCGTTGTCTATACCATGAAAGACCGGAAGCTTTCGAAAAAAAACATTTAGGATTTATCCCATGAAACGGATTAAAAATACAATGCTGAATCTTGACCGCAGCATGAGCGAGCGGCACCAGCAGCCTGTGATTCCATTTGAGGAATTTCTCCAGATCCTCTCGAAAAACCCGTGCGCCGTGTTGCGCAATGTATTCCAGGTGTTTTATGATATGATCAAAACTTACGTTGGAGAAGGCACGGATGAATATCCGGAGGATCCGGCATCGATCCATTTTGTCAATTACGATTTCACTTCGCTTTTCGTCGATGGTACAGACCACCCTTTTTTTGCGGACTGGCTTTTTGCCAATCGTTTGATGAACCATGTTGAAGCAATGAGACGCGGGGCACAGCAAAACAAGATTTATATTTTTGACGGTCCACCTGGATGCGGGAAAAGCACGTTTCTCAACAACCTGCTCATGAAATTCGAAGAATATACAAAAACCGAGAAAGGCTTACGCTATGAAGCGGTCTGGAGGCTCGACCGCAAACTTTTGTCCACGTTTGCGGAACATGAACCCCTTCCTTCCTATGATCAAGTTGTTCGGTTTAGTATTGACGGACCGCAGGAAAGGAGTAGATCTGTTGTAGATGAGATTGATCCTTGTTTCTCTCAAGGTAAAAACGAAAATTTGTATGATCAGTTTTTACCCTATTTCACAGAAGAATACATCGAGGTTCCCTGTCCAAGCCATGATCATCCAATTCTAATGATTCCCAAGCATTACCGCCGCACATTTATTGATGACCTGTTCTCGAATGATGAATTCAAGTGGAAGCTTTTCACTGAAAAAGAATTCGAATGGTTATTCAGGGAACCTCCATGTACCATATGCAACTCAATCTACTGGGC
>JAUVGT010000203.1 GCA_030593645.1 Deltaproteobacteria bacterium | reverse complement strand
GCTTTCCACATTCATTACAGCTCCCATCATGCCTGATAACACCGATACAATTACCGTCACTGCATAAAGTACGATTTTTCCAGTCAATATCGGCTTGACTTTTTCCTTTCTTGCTCACAATCATTGGCTCCTTATTTTTTTTTTCATCCTGCATAGGCGTGTGATGATCAAATGTGACACTATTTAAGTAGCATCCAATCACCATAAACTCAACATCATTTTTAAAAAGCCGTTACAAATAATACCAAATACTTTTTGACATTTTCTCAAAGCTGTTTATGATTGTAATAGAATTCATACGCAATGATTTGGGATACATCTTTTCAGATCGATTCGAAGGATTACACCTTTCAGCCTACTTGTATCAGGAGGTTTAAAAAAAATGCACTACGAGGGAAATATCATAAGACCGCCAAGTGAGGCCAACAGCATCATCCTCCAGATTTCGGTGGGTTGCTCGCATAACAAATGCACATTCTGCGGTACCTACACAGGAGAACGTTTTCGCATTAAACCGGATTCTATTATCATGGAAGACATCGCATTTGCGTCAAAATACTGCAAAAGGCAGCGCCGTGTGTTTTTATGTGACGGCGACGCACTGATTATTCCTCAGAAAAGACTTCTAAGTATAGTTACCGAAATAGAAAAACAGCTGCCCTGGGTGACACGTATCGGCGTTTACGCGAATGCCAAGAGCCTGAGAATGAAAACCCCTGAAGAACTCGCAGAACTGAAAACCCATAAAGTAGGGATTGCCTATATGGGCCTTGAAACAGGCGATGATGTTACCTTGAAGACCATTCAAAAAGGATCGACATCCGAGCACTTCATTCAGATGGGAAAAAAAGCAAAAACCGCCGGTCTTAAATTATCCATAACCGTACTTCTGGGCATTGCCGGACGTGATCGTTCACTGATACACGCTCGGGAAACCGGGAGGGTTCTCTCTTCAATTGATCCTGATTATATCGGGGCATTGAGTCTGATGCTTATTCCCGGAACACGACTGCATGATGATTTTGAAAATGGTAAGTTTATACTTATTAAGCCCGATGAAATGCTAAAAGAGCTGCGTGAAATGATCGCGCATACCCATCTGTCAAAAGGCCTTTTCCACGCGAACCATGCCTCAAATTATCTCCCCATTCGGGCGAGGCTGCCAAGAGATAAGGAAAAAACTCTGGCTTTAATTGATAAAGCCCTTTCAGGCAATATTGCATTAAAACCGGAATATTTAAGGGCATTATGATTGAAGTCAAACGCCAAATCAAAATGATAACTGTTCTAATTTCCTTAAAATGACCACAGACCGTCCATACCGTATATTCAATATCTTACAGCCGTACCCCTCATAACTCATAAAAACATATCTTAAATTTCTTGCATTAACAAAAAAAAATAGTTAAAGACAGCGTTCAGGGTCTACCCGATTATAACAAATCGGTAGAATTATGTTACCATTGAAAAAATTTACATAAAAGGAGATTTGGATCATGAACATGGATTCAAGCGAAAATCAGAAAAAAATTGATCAACTGTGCATCAATACCATCCGCACCCTTTCCATCGACGCAATCGAAAAATCAAATTCTGGGCATCCCGGTGCTCCGATGGGCCTTGCACCTGCCGGCTATGTATTGTGGACCCGAGTTATGAAACATAATCCTCAAAATCCAGACTGGCCGGACAGGGACCGTTTTGTTCTTTCCGGAGGTCACGCATCCATGCTGCTCTACAGTCTTCTTTACCTGACCGGGTATGATCTGAGCCTTGATGATATTAAAAACTTTCGTCAATGGGGAGCCAGAACCCCCGGACATCCTGAATATGGCCACACGCCCGGGGTTGAGACCACCACCGGACCTCTGGGTCAGGGTTTTGCCAATGCAGTGGGTATGGCAATGGCCGAACAATCCCTGGCCGCACGTTTCAATAAACCCGATTCTGAAATTGTCGACCATCATACTTATATGATTTGCGGTGACGGCGACCTGATGGAAGGTGTTGCCTCGGAAGCCGCTTCTTTGGCCGGTCATTTGGGATTGTCCAAATTAATATGCCTATACGATGATAACGGAATTTCGATTGAAGGAAGCACGGATATCTCGTTTACAGAAAATGTGGCTTCACGTTTCGAATCGTATCACTGGCAGGTCATTAAAGTCGATAACGGTAATGATATCGATTCTATTCAACATGCACTGGAACAAGCCAAAGCCGAAAATGAGCGACCTTCAATCATTCTCCTTCATACTGATATCGCATTCGGCAGTCCAAATAAACAGGGGACATCAGACGCTCATGGCGCGCCACTGGGTGAAGAGGAAACAATACTCACCAAAAAAAATCTGGGCTGCCCGCCCGATGCAACCTTTTGCGTTCCCGAAAAAGTTCTTGATTTCTGCCGGGAATGTATAGACAGGGGAAGCAACGCTGAATCCTGTTGGAATGAAAAGTATATAAAATATTCTGACTCATATCCTGATTTGTCAGAAAAATGGAATAATGCGATGAACGGAAAATTACCGGCAAACTGGGAAAACAGTCTTCCGTCTTTTTCCCCTGAAGACGGCCCCATTGCGACACGTGCTGCGTCAGGTACCGTATTAAACGCGATAGCGGACATATACCCTGAGTTAATTGGCGGGTCCGCGGACCTCGCGCCATCTAACAAAACGGTGATCAATTCCTCCCATGATTTTCAAAAAAACAGCCGTGATGGCCGGAACATTCGTTTTGGTGTCAGGGAACACGCGATGGGCGGCATCATGAACGGCATGTTTCTTCATAAGGGGATACGTCCATATGGAGGAACTTTCCTTGTATTCGCGGATTACATGCGGCCGTCCATCCGTCTCGCAGGTCTTATGAAATTACCGGTGATATATGTGTTCACCCACGATAGTATAGCTGTTGGCGAAGATGGGCCCACACACCAGCCGGTCGAACATGTTGCATCACTCCGGGCAATCCCGGGCCTCACCGTCATACGTCCTTCTGATGCTCTTGAAACCGTAGAAGCCTGGAGAAAAACCATTGAAACGTCTGATGGACCCGTCGCCCTGATTTTAAGCCGTCAGAAGCTTCCGGTCCTGGATCGAAATATTTACGCCACAGCGAATGAGCTTTCAAATGGCGCATATGTCCTGTCGGATTGCAGCGGCATTCCAGACCTTATTTTAATTGCAACAGGATCAGAAATTCATATTACACTGGATGCCCGGGCCGTTCTTAAAGATAAAGGGATCCATACCAGAGTCGTATGCATGCCCAGCTGGGAGCTTTTTGAAAAAACACCCCGGGAATACAGAGACAAAGTACTCCCTCCGGACGTTACAAACCGTATTGCCATTGAGGCAGGCCTGCCCATGGGTTGGGAACGATATATCGGAAGCAATGGTGTTACGATCGCCATCTCCGATT
This sequence comes from Deltaproteobacteria bacterium, assembly GCA_030593645.1. Lineage (GTDB taxonomy): Bacteria > Desulfobacterota > Desulfobacteria > Desulfobacterales > JAUVGT01 > JAUVGT01. The sequence continues at coordinate 5,430 of JAUVGT010000203.1, read as the reverse complement.
TTGGTGTATCTGCGCCGGGGGGTATTGTGCTGGAAAAATTCGGGTTTACCAGTGAAAACATTGTCAATAAAGCCATGGCGTTGTTGGAGAAATAAATTTATGAATAAAAACCCATATATCATCTTGATCTCGACAATCGCCCTGACTATATTGCTTTTTACATGCCTTGCCCCATGCGGGTATGCGGAAGACAAGCTTGAGCCATCCCAAATACCTTCCCTCATCTCCAGCATCAGGATCAATACCCCACTCGATTTTTGCGGAGAGCCCGTCCCCATTGAAAATCAAGCCATTCTTGAAAGGCTGGAAAAAGAGATGCTGATATCCTTGGGAGACCGTGTCCAGGTCATACTGTGGCTCAAGCGTTCGAATCGGTATATGCCTATCATTGAAGAATCTCTCAAACAAAACAATATGCCTTTGGACCTGAAGTATATTGCGATTATTGAAAGCGCGTTACGACCCCACGCAGGTTCATCAAAAGGCGCGGTCGGATTCTGGCAATTTATCAAACCAACCGCCCAGGCGTATGGACTGAGTGTAAATTCATATCTTGACGAAAGAAGAAATATATTTAAATCAACAAAAGCCTCGATTAAATACTTCAAAGCCCTTTATGCTGAGTTCAATTCCTGGACGCTCGCCGCGGCTGCATATAATATGGGAGAAGAAGGACTTAAATCAGAAATTGTTCTGCAGAAAACCCTTGATTATTATCATCTCTACATCCCGTTAGAAACACAACGCTATATTTTCAGAGCCATTTCCGCGAAACTGATCATGTCTACTCCTGAAAAATATGGATTTTATTTATCTGAAACCGATCTTTACCCGCCTCTAAAATTTGACCGAATAAAATTTGAGTGCACCCAAAAAATACCGGTGTATCTGGTTGCTCATGCTTCCGGTACTTTTTTTAAAACCATAAAGGATTTAAATCCGGATATTCGGGGCCGTCATTTTGCCAGGGGATACCATAGCATCCTGGTTCCGGAAGGATCCGGTCTCAATTTTCACTCACGCTACAAATCAGCTTTTAAAAATTGGACGGGAACGGGTAACAGACAGATTTACGTTGTGAGAGCCGGAGACAATTTAACAATAATTGCGGAACGCTTCAACGTACCCCTAAACACACTGCTGATCTGGAACAACCTGAATCCCAATCATCATATCCACCCGGGAGACAGGCTGATTGTATTTAAGAAGTAAAAATCCGGGTCCAAAGGGCCCGGCTTTGATCACCCCTATAAGAGGATTTAACAAGTGCCTGAAGTGCGCTAAAGTGACTAAAATGCCTAAAGTTAATGAATCCTGTCTGTTTTTATTTAAAAGATGGAGCTTATAGCGACTCCGGAACTGTCCGCATAGCTTTAGCGGCGACGGAACTTTAGTGCACTTTAGCTCACTTTGATTTATTTCTTATGGCAGAGCCATTTATCTCTGACCTGGCCCAAAGGACCAGGTTTTATTTGATAAAATAAAAAAGGCAGATTCAGTTATGAATCTGCCTTAAAATTTTCAGCTTCCCCGAATGCCGTTATTCTCGGTGGCGCACGAATACTTATTATTAGTGGGTGCCCACCAGAAAAGATGCACGCGCACCAGAGAAGCCTGAAATCAATATGCTGTATTTTTTAACCCGGAAAAAGAAGCCGATCCTTTTTCCACCTTCAGTCTTCAGTTTATATGATATACAATTACTATGCCAAAACTTATTTATTTTTTGTTTCTTTTAAAATCAACCACTTATCAGATTCAGTATTTAGCATAACATTCATATTTATGACGTTTTCTGTCATATATGACCTGAAAAGTGTCAAAAAATTGTTCTAACAATGACTCATAGTTTCAATATAGTACTTGAATTTTTCAAGTAAAGCCCAATTTTAAAAAAATCATTAAAAATAATCGTAATTCCTTTTCTATGTATTAAATCTGCCGACCATCTCTTTTAACTGACCGGCCATTTTTGACAAATCTTCAGCGTTTATATTCAATTGTGAACTGCTGTTTGATATTCCATTTGTACCCTGATTGACTTCGGATATGTCTTGTGAGATCTCCGTCGCCACAGCGGAACTTTGAACAACATTCACATTAACCTCCTGGATCCCCTGGGAGGCCTGGTTTATATTTACAGCGATCTCCTGTGTCGTCACCGATTGTTCTTCCACAGCTGTCGCGATTGATGATACAATTTCATTCACATCATCAATAACTTTTGAAATCTGTTCGATTTCGTTGACGGTCTCTGCTGTTGAAGTCTGGATACTGTCAATCCTGTCTTTGATCTCTTTTGTGGAATCGGCTGTCTGTCTTGCAAGTTCCTTGATCTCATTTGCCACTACAGCAAAACCCTTTCCACTTTCTCCGGCCCGGGCCGCCTCGATGGTTGCATTCAGGGCCAGGAGGTTTGTCTGTTCAGAAATCTCTGTAATGACTTCCGTGACTTTATTAATATCCCTCGCCGCTTCTCCAAGTGTGTTCACTTTGCTTGAGGCGCTTCGAGCCTGGGAAACAGCGTGGGTTGTGATAGTACGGGCCCTTTCCGAATTTCCCGCGATTTCATTTGCCGCCGCGTGCATCTCTTCGGTTGAAGCTGCCACCATGTTTACATTGGTTGCGGCTTCCTCGGTCGCGGCGGCCACAGAACTCATATTCGCGCTCATTTCTTCACTGGCGGCGGCCACGGTGCTCGAACGGGCCAGCATGTCTTTTGAATTTTCAGATATGATCTCAGATAACTTATAAAAGTTTTCAGAATATGTACTCAATGAGGTAGCGTTACCCGCTATATCCTTTATCAGTCCGCGCAGGTTATCAACAAATATGTTAAACCACCGGGCAAGGTTCCCGATTTCATCGTCCCGGTTGATATTCAATTTCACGGTCAGATCGGCCTCGCCTTCGGCAATATCTTTGATCATGTCCGCGACTTCATTGATCGGATCGATAAGCATTTTCCTCATAATCATGAATACCGCGAAAACAATAATCATATTGATTACCATAATAGCGATTAACATGCGAATGGTTGTCTGCATGAGCTCTTCATTCATAAACTTCCTGGTGATATAAATTTCAAGAGTCCCCAGTTTTGCCTGGTCCTTAATCAAATCAGTTTTTTTTATGATATAATTACCGCGTATATCCTCCGTATTAGCAACCGGCTGCCACCGATCATCTCTCTTCAGTCCGTGTAATATGTTTTTATCGTCTTTATCCCTGATATGAATCGCGAAAACCTGTCTCTCTTTCATTTCAGAACGCAGTATTTCGGATACAAGGTCTGTTTCATAGTTCCATAATGGATTAATGATGTTCTCTGAAAGGCGGTCATCAACCATCTGGGATTTGGCATTCAGCTCCTTTATCATGTTTTCCTTGAATACATAATAGTTGTACACCATGAATATCATCAGAACCGATGTAATTAAACATACCAGGATCGCGCTGACTTTCGCCTGTATTTTTTTGATGTGAATAATATCAAATATGGAATCGCCTTTCATTTTTTTCATCTCCTGTTTGTGATAAAATAACTATAAGTGGATTCAAAATCTTCAACCAGGTTCAAAGAGGAGTGACCCCGCAGTTGGCGGGATTAACCACAGGAAACACGCCAAAGACGTGGTCTCAGGGGCTACTTTACACCGCCACCGAAATTACGCCTGAAAGAAGGCTTTTGTACGACTTATAGGCACTTCTGCTTACCAATCAGATATCACCTGCATCAACTCATTAGAAGAATTGATTGTTAATGATCCTTTTAAATATCTGTTATTACTATTATACAATGATACGATTGAATTTTACAAGATTAAAGCTCCGGGAGGACAACATCACTATGTTTGTTGTCCTCCTTTTATGGACGATTATTTCTTATATTTATCCAAAATTTTCTGAACAGTTCCGTCCTTGACCAGTTCATCCAGATACTTTTGAAATTGCTGGACCAGTTCTTTTGGGATATCTTTATTAAACCCAAAACCGGATTTCATTTCGATTACATTAAAAATCGTTTCAAAATCATCGGTATTATACCCTTCACCGGCTAACTGCACGAATCCGATATCATCCATGTAGCATATCATGTCGATACGGCCGGCATCCAATTTTTTCAGCATGGACGAGATCGAGCTGGAAAGATCGAGCTCTTTGATGTTAAAACCTTTCTTTGCCAGGATATGTTGACCGATATCTTCCCGTATGACACCGATTTTATATTTTTTCGAGTCTTCAAGAGAACCGATTTTGAGCCCCCTGCTCTTTTTTGAAATAAATACGAGGGAATGTGCGTAATAAGGCCCAACCCACTGCAATACCTTGACTCTTTCATCGGAGTACCCCATGGCAAAAAGTACGATGTTTTTCTCTTTAAGTACCTGGTTGTAACCGCGCGCCCAGGGAACCAATGATACATCTTTCCGGGTCATCTTGCTCCCCATCTTTTTCCAGATCAACTCAAGGATTTCAACTGAAATCCCTTTGAGTTCTCCGTTTTCTTCAAAATTATGCGGGGGATACTTCTCTGTCAGATAAATCAGGTCATCTGCTGTGACCGGCCCCGCGACTGCGTTGAATACAAACACGCCTGATATTAAGCATAATGCAATACCCATACCTATGATAAGTTTAAATGATCTGTTTAACATTGCGCCTCCTTTTTTTAATCAATTTCAAAATTCTGATTATCTCTTTATATGATGACTGGATAAAACCGTCACAAAAACAGCTTCACCCATAATTCCCATTCATGCATGTAAAAATACATAAGCTGATTAAAAATCGATAGAGTCCTGGCTTTTGATAATATACAGAATATTAGATGACGGGGTTCATCTCTGCTTTCGAAGAATATTAAATCCGGGTAATGATGCAGTACCACTCCCATGATACTCTTTTGAAAAATCCTGATATGCTGCCTGACACCATACTCATATAATAATAGACACCTCATATAAAGAATCGGCCTATTAGAATAAAACTTTAGGATTATTTTCTATTTTTATCATTTAATTTATGACGGTTTCGCAAAAAGTCCAACTTCTGCGTTGTGCTACATTTTGCAATGATTCAACGTACGATAAGTACGCTTCATCATTACAAAAATTGCACGCCTTGAATTTGAACTCTTTACGAAACCGTCTAATTCGGACTTTTTACGAAACCATCAATTTATAAATTCTTTCAAATTAAACGAAACCGAGCTCATGTGGTATTACCAATGGGGCAACATGATAGAAGTTGTTGTGGTATTTTGTGAACTTTGATACATATGAATTATGACGGTTTCGTAAAAAGTCCAACTTCTGCGTTGTGCTGCATTTTGCAATGATTCAACGTACGATAAGTACGCTTCATCATTACAAAATTTGCACGCCTTGAATTTGAACTCTTTACGAAACCGTCTAATTCGGACTTTTT
>JAUVGT010000352.1 GCA_030593645.1 Deltaproteobacteria bacterium | reverse complement strand
TAAAAAGTCCGAATTAGACGGTTTTGTAAAAAGTTCAAATTCAAGGCGTGCAAATTTCGTAATCATGAAGCGTACTTATAGTACGTTGAATGATTGCGAAATGCAGCACAACGCAGAAGTTGGACTTTTTACGAAACCGTCTAATCTAAAACAGCGTCATTCCGGATACCGGATCAGGTCCTGCACAGGCTGCGCAGAGCGGAGCTCCGGAATCCAGATGAGATGAAAATACCAGTTTAGATTGTTTGCTTGATTTTATGTGTATTCTCATGTATTCTTTATGAATACATCCTTTGGAGGTGATTTATGAAAGCAACAACCATAAGAATCGATGACAGTAAGATGGGCCGTGTAGATGGCCTGGCGAAAGCATTAAGCCGTACCAGATCATGGGTGATCAATCAGGCTATTGACAGGTTCTTAGATTATGAGGAGTGGTTTGTCAAAGAAGTAAATGATGGTTTAAAAGAAATTGAGCGCGGCGAAATCGCGACACACGCTGAAGTGACTGCTAAATTTAGTAAATGGGACATAGATGCAAGTTAGATGGGCGCGAAAAGCGCTTATTAACCTGGAGCAGGCGGTAAAATATATTGCTGCCGATAAACCCTCTGCATCAAAAAAAGTAGCTCAGAAAATCTGGGAAGCCGCACAAATTTTGGCCGAACAACCGGGAATAGGACGTCCTGGAAGGGTTCCGGGAACTCGCGAACTTATTGTTTCAGGCTTACCATATATATTACCGTACATTGAAAAGAACGGGGCTGTCGTTATTTTAAGAGTAATGCATACTTCAAGGAAATGGCCTGAAACGTTCTAAGGGTTCGCGCAAATTTCATTTTGATTTTTCCAACGCGATCAGCGCCGCCCCGAGTGCCCCAATGGTATCCGGTTGCTCCGGGACTTTGATCTCTTTGCCCATCAATTGATTCAACGCCCGGATTACCCCGCTGTTTTTTGCAACACCGCCGGACATGGCCACAGATTCATTGGATAGTTCCGGGGCCACACGCTTGACAAGGGAGATGGTTCTTGAGGCAATGGCGCGGTTCAGGCCGTTCACGATTTCATTTGTTTCCACACCATCAGCGATTAGTGAAACCACTTCACTTTCAGCAAATACCGTACACATGCTGCTGAGCGTCAGATTTTTTGTCGCGCCATGATCCAGTTCACTCATTTCTTCAATGGGAACCTGCAGGGCTCTTGCCATGGCTTCAAGGAATCTTCCAGTCCCGGCCGCGCATTTATCATTCATGGCAAAATCTTTAACTTTACCATCCGTGTCCAGTTTTATGGCTTTACTGTCCTGACCACCGATATCGATTAAAAGACCCGTCCCCTCCAAACTGGCTTTGATGCCCCTGGCATGACAGGTAATCTCGGTCACCGCTTTTAACCTTTTATCCACACGGTTTCTGCCGTAGCCGGTTGATATAACGGCCTTCAACTCCGATTCCTGAATACCCGCCATATCCAATACATGGGTTTTAACCTTCTGAATCGCTTCCACATTTCGAGCCCCTGTCGGAATCACGGAAGATGCCAGTACCGTTTCATTTTCATCAATCAGCACCGCATCACAAGACAGGCTCCCGATGTCTATCCCCAAATAATACATGAATCTCCTCCAATACATAGAGTTGAGCTGAATACAACTTTTCGGTAATTTAAACGAAGTAGTCGGTACTACACCAGCTCTTGGCTCTTGGTTTTCCAGCATTCTAAAAAATAAGATTTAGCGAAGCGCCTTCCATATTCGACGTTCGATGTTGAGCGTTCGATGTTCGACGTTCATTTTTTTATTGGTTTTCCAGCATTTCCATAAACGCCTCGATCCGGGTCCTCACCTGATTTGGGGCAAAATTCCTTGAATCGACACAATCCACCTCCAGGTTCAATACCGGAATCCCGATTTCCTTCATCCCTTTCCCGATCATCCCCCTGGACCCGGTTCCCTGCCGGCATCCCCAGTGGCATGGATTAATCGCCCCGACGATTTTGTATTTTTCCGCAAGGTCCTTCATGTGTTTCATCCGGTGCTCAATATCGGTTCCGATGGGCAAAGAGATGATCCTTCTGGCAAATCCTTCATACGGATCTTCAGGATCGATGGGACCCCAGTTTATGGTATTTAATTCATCGATTACAATATTCGCGTGAAACTCTTCCTCAAGCATGTTATCGATATCGGTTTTAAACTGGATGCGGTTCTGGATCCACATGAGACGTATTTTTTCATCTTCGATACCACTTTTTTTCGAATCGATAGTACCTTTTAATTCATCCCTGTAAGCTTTACAGACTTCAATCACACCATCGGTTCCGAAAAACAGCGGCAGCACAATACCGAAATCCCGAAGCAGTTTGGAATTCACTGGCGATGGAACCATTGCGGCATAATCATAGATCTCAAGTAAAAGCGACCGTGTTTGATTTGTTTTTTGAACCGCTTCCTTTAAACGCTCCTTATCCAGCGCCTGCCCGGTGTGATCTGAGATAAATGAAACCAAATCGCGAATCTGGTCTGCCAGATATCTAACGTTCTGATCAGTGGGAATTTGAGGAACATTGAGTACAAACAGATCCTTTTTCATGACACGGGCCATGTTTTCCATCACAGTCAAACCGGCGGTACAGGGGCTTGAGGTGCCGATGACAAAGTCCGGCACCGGCAGGATGTTCTCCAGGAACGCCCCGGTCACCGATCGGTGGTACGCGCATGTATCTGACGCGTACCCGGCCTGTTCTGCAAGCACGATCGAGTGGTCCGCGATTTCATTGGTTGCCATCAGCGCGCCCACAAATTCAACAAAACAGGATGTCACTCCCATGACGTTTAGAAGATCAAACGGCACGCAAATACCGCACCATGCAATGCTCTGGTTCTCCGAGTAAAGACGTGATCCGAGTTTTGCCACTTCACGGACATACTTTTTCCTGGCATTTGTTTTCTCCGGATTTTCATCGATCTTTGCCTGAAGGCCGGCTGCCAGATCATTAAAATATTGATACATCATTTTATCACCTCAGCATTTCCACAAAAGCTTCGATTCTTGTTTGCTGCTGCCCCATGGAACCCATGGTGCAGTCTCCCTCAATCACGAGAAACGGCATGGATGCCTCCCGTAGATGGTCACGGATATAAGGTATCCGGGCAAGATAGGGATCACAGAATTTCATGGTATGAAGGATCACACCCTTTGCCCCAGCTGCATTGGCCCTTGATAGAATTTCATTGGCAATCGCACCGGGGTCTGAAATATCGAATGTTCTGGCGCATGGCGGAGAGGAATAGATGGCACGGGAAATCGATTGAAAAATGTTGCCCGATCCTGAAATGGCTAGTTTGGAAAACATCCTCGACCCGGTACAAAGGTCATCATTTACAATGGCCGCCCCGCTGGATTCAAAAAGTTTGAATGCCTCGACATCCGGGAGCACATTACCGCTTATAAAAATCGGCACAATATCTGACCCCTCAATGTCTTCTCTTTTTTCTTCTAAAAGACCGTCAATTCTGATCATTGCCTCTTCAACTGAATGAGTTGAAGCAAAATTATAAATTTCCTGCAGTTTACGGGAACCATCCGGCATCTGCCCCTGGCCCACAGTCCTCTGCAGGGCACTGATTTTTTCCACCAGGGCATTATGAATTTCAATACCTTCTAAAATGTCTTCATCAGAAATACTGCGATCGTTCCACTCAGCCAGTGTTTCGCAAAGCCTTGATAATTCATCTCCATAAAACGTTATTGAACGCTCTCCCTTCGTGGAAGGGAGTTCAAGCACAATGGTTTTATCATCCGGCCGGGAAGTCTTCCACGCATCGGAAAGGCGCCTCATGGAATCACAGGAATTGATAAATATCATACCGCTTAAATCCGGCAGATCATTACTCAAACCGCGGTCCAGAATTCGTTTCACATGGGGGCAGAGATTATCATGTAAAAGCTGGCCGGCCTGGTCGGGTGATTTCCCCACAGGTAAAACACGAAAGGGCGTGAAACCGGCAGCCCGGATCAGGAATGGGGGTGTGTAGGCACAACAGTATCCAACCGGTTTATTCTCTTGAGGTTTCAATTTATGATCTCCTTGGGTGAATTTTCCAGTACATTCATTAATACATTAGTTGTGGTTTCAATATCTTCATCCGAAATATTCTTAAACATCTGATCAAGCACCTTATTTACAACCGTCATCACCGGTTCCTGGGAATCTCGAACCTTTTCGTTCAGATATATCCGAAGCGCCCTTCGATCCATTGGATCAGCAGCCCGCCTCAAAAGCCCGTCCCGTTCCATCCGATCCAGAAGTCCGGTCATGGTTGATGGTTCAAGCCCGGCTTTTTTCCCCAGATCAACCACCTTGAGTCCGTCCTCTTTCCAAAGACTCATGAGAACACCCAGATAAGCCGGCCGGATATTTTTTACCGTTGCCCGGGCAAGGGCTTTTTTCATGGTCATTGTGATGGCAAGTGTAACGCGTGAAATAAGATAATAGGGGCATTCAGTGGGATTGGCAGTGATCATGGGTGAGTTATTCCATTGTTAGTATTGTGATTAGTCGTGTTATATGGATAAATATTATACGCATACGTAATATATTGTCAAGTACAAATAAGTATTAAACGATTTTGTATTTATGGCATGATGTTCAATAAAGGCCATGTATATTGCCCTAACTTCCTTTTTTTCTTATATTATTATTAATATCACTCATAAAATGGATAATCATATTGACGAGCTATAATATAATTGCTATACATTAAAGCGTATATATATAGTATTTATATATTGTTAATATTTATAGGAGGAAAAATGAACAAGACACTCTATCGCATTGGTGGAACAATCAACACATTACTGGCTGTACTCCATTTTCTATTCTGGAAATTATTAAACTGGTCCGAGACTCTAAGCTGCCTTTCCCGGGATAACCGTTCGATCGTGTACAGCCTTAACCTTCATTGTTCATTTCTGATTGTACTTTTCGCGTATGTATCATTTTTTCATAATATTGATATGCTCAAATCAAAAACAGGACGTGTACTAACCGGTTTTATTGCGTTTTTCTATTTTCAAAGAGCGGTTGAAGACATTATCTTTTGGGGAATCGATCCCGTTATCTTTACACTCTGTATGATTACGGGAGTGATATATAGCCTGCCTTTGTTGCCCATAATAAAAAAAGATAGATGACACATTAAAACGAAAATGGTTTTTGTTTGTCACTTCAATAAATGTGAT
>JAUVGT010000366.1 GCA_030593645.1 Deltaproteobacteria bacterium | reverse complement strand
ATCAAATTCATCAAAATTCCTCCCCATGGTCTTTTCCGGTTCCAGCCCGAAAAGATCAAACGCCCTTTCATTCGCGTTGATGAGCCTTCCGTTCCTGTCAAGATAGATGATCGCGTCATTGGCGTTATCAAATATCAGCCTAAAGTTCTTTTCGCTTTCACGAACACTTTCTTCCGCGTAAAGCCTTCCCTCAGACTCGGTTTTCAGCTTTTCATTCGCGCCGCTAAGCTCCTCGGTCTTTTTCCTGACATGGCCCGCAAGTTCCCGGTTTGCTTTTTCCAGTTGATCTTTGGTTTTAATATTCTCCCGGACCAGTATTATCTTTTCCGCCGCGCGCTCAATGGTATGTATCAAAAGTTTCATGTTGGTAATCGGTTTGATCAGGTAATCGAATGCCCCGAGTCTTAAAGCGTCGATCACATAAGATGTATAGTTTGCAGCGGAGATGATGATAACCGGCGTTTCAGGGGATTCTTTGGATATTCCCGCCAGTACTTCAAGTCCGCTGACCTCGGGCATCATTAAATCAAGGAGGATCACATCCGGTTTTTTATTTCTGAACACACGCAGCCCATCCATTCCGTTTTCCGCTTCAAGAAATGTGTATCCCGCCTTTTTAAGAAATATTCCGAACGTGGTACGGATGGGTTTATCATCCTCGATGCAGAGTATTTTAAGTTTGTTATTTTTCATGGGTGATTCTTTGTATTGTGTATCTTTCTGTAAAACCATCATTTCATTCATCCAATATTCCATCTAAAAAATAATCGCATCCGTAGGCTGATTTATTTTCCATTCGATATCTTTTAATCGTTTCCTTTCATTTAACATAACGCATTTAGCCTTCAGCTGTTTTCTCCGCCTAAGGAACACCTTGCCTGTATCGGAATGAAAATAAACGATCCTGGTATCAAAGCCGTTAAAATCACTTTTCACGAGCCTGATCCGTTCATTTTTTAAGTACGCTGTGACAAACGATACGATTTTTTGGCCCACACCGTTTTCCGGACTGATCTCCTTAAGAACATGGGCACCGCCAAAGGCCTTGGCCACCAGTCTTTTACGGTTCCCGCCGAGTTTCATGATCTGGGTGATCAATATATCCATGGCGTTGATGCCGTACTTTGCCGAATTGTCGAATTTCTTCATGTCGGGTTTGCCCGGAAGAAGAATATGGTTCATGCCGCCCACCCTCCTGACCGGATCATACAGGCATACGGCCACGCATGACCCCAAAAGGGTTTTAATAATCACCGGTTCTCTACTGGCATAAGATTCCCCGGTTCTGATCGTAATCTGTTCTTTCATATTGAAATTCTTTCCTTTTGATGAACTGCTGAATCCAGGGCTATATACTGGGATGACTGAAATATACTTCCGGCAATCCGGTCAAGCGGCAGAACCCGGTCAACTGCTCCCAGTTTAATCGCTTCATTGGGCATGCCGAAGATCACAGAAGTGGCCTCGTCCTGCGCGATGGTATGAGCACCGGCATCTTTCATTTTAAAAAGACCCCGGGCACCGTCATCGCCCATACCGGTCATGATCACCCCGATGGCGTTTTTACCCGCGTAGCGGGTCGCCGACCGGAACAGCACATCCACTGACGGACGATGACGGCAGACCAGGGGACCGGATCGGACCTGAACATAGTACCGGGCCCCACTCCTTTTCAGCAGGGTATGCAGATTGCCCGGCGCGATCAGCGCCCGGCCCCTGATCACCGTATCGTTATCTTCCGCCTCCTTGACCGAAATCCTGCAGTCGGTATTCAGTCTCTGGGAAAATGCCCTGGTAAAATGCTCGGGCATATGCTGAACAATCACCATGCCCGGTGAATCGATCGGCATGGATGTCAAAAGCACCCGAAGGGCCTCGGTTCCGCCGGTGGACGCACCGATTACCACCACCTTTTCGGTTGTCTGCAGCATGGCTCTGCTTTTGGAACCGGCAAGCATGGCGTCTGCCGTGAGCTTTGGCTGAACTTCCCCGGACTGAACCGGCTTTAAAACCTTTTTGGTTCGGGCAACCGACGCGGCCTTGACCGCGTCGCAGATCCGGATTCTTGATTCTTCCAAAAACTTTTTTGACTCCACGCGCGGTTTTGTGATAATTTCGACCGCGCCGTATTCCAATGCTTTTAGGGCTGTCTCAGACCTTCTCCCGGTCAGGCTTGAACAGATCACTACCGGAATCGGATGCTGGGCCATGATTATTTTTAAAAAAGTGACGCCGTCCATATACGGCATCTCGATATCGAGCAGGATCACGTCGGGCCTGGCTTTTTTCATCTTTTCAGCCGCCACATATGGATCCGCGGCAATCCCCAGAACCTCGATACGCCTGTCCGTGGAAAGTATCTCCTTTAAAGTCTGGCGCACCACCGCCGAGTCATCTATAATTAAAGTTTTTATTTTACTGCTCATCATAAACCATTAGTCCATCTTTTGATAAACAGTCGGCGCAATCGACTTTAACGGCAGATTCAGGCCCGCCAGTACTTCTGAGTGACCCATAAAAATATATCCGTTGGGTTTTAGGTGATCACACAGATGTTTCAACAGCGTTACCTGGATATCTCGTTCAAAATAAATGATCACGTTCCTGCAGAAGATGATATCCATTTTCTGATTGATCTCCCATTTTTCATCCATCAGATTCAGGGGTTGGAATTTAACCTTTTTTCTAAGCTCCGGGGTAATTCTAACCAATTTCCTGGACCTGTCTTTGGAACGCAGAAGATATTTTTTCTTAAGATCAATATGCATCTTCTCAACCCGGCTCTCGCTGTATACAGCTCTCATTGCATCGCTCAGCACTTCGTTTGATATATCGGTGGCCAGAATGGTATAGTCGAACCTGCTTTCAGGATGCCTTTTCGCATACTCTTCCATAATCATTGCCAGGGTATAGGGTTCCTCACCGGTTGAACAGGCGGTGCTCCAGATTGAAAGCCGCCTGTATAGGCCGTTGATCATGGACGACAGGATTGTATGATTCAGAAGATCAAAATGGTCCGGCTCTCTGAAAAAATCGGTTTTATTGGTGGTGATCACATCAATCAGGTTGACCCATTCATCTTTCATACCTTCCTTACTGAAAAGATAGTCACAGTAATCCGTATATGTTGCCAGGTTAAGGTTTCTCAGCCTTTTTCTCAACCTCGCCTCGACCATGATCTTTTTCTGTTTCGGCATTTTGATACCGATACTCGACTGGATAAAGGACCCCAGGCGTGAAAAGTCTTCGTTCGAAAGACGCGTATTAACATAAGCTTGATTTGGTCCTGCTGTCATCTACTTATCCCTGAAATCTGCAACAGTATGTTTTTATCTTTTATGTTTGGAAGTGATTTCAATTATACTGGTGCTGGAATATGATACGAAAGCAATATTCCAGCACCTGTGGACACCCTGTTGGTTTTAATATTCCTCAAACTCACTATCCAATGAATCGGCTTTTTCTTTTGCCGGTTTTTCAACACCCATATCCAGGATAACTCCGCCTGCTTTTCCTCTCCGGCCGGAAGGGACTGGCGCGGCATGGTTTTTGACTTCTTTTGCAGGAATACCACCGTGGATCCGTGAAGCCCTTCCCGCTCCTGTACGCTGATTTTGCTGGTGCAGGTGTTCAAATGTATGTACTTTAGGGCTGTATTCTACCTGGCGATCCCTTCCTCCGCCTTCGATTCCATCAACATTAAAAAAGCCGATGGTGCTTTGGAGCTGCTCCGCCATTGACGCAAGTTCTTCGGCTGTGGAAGCCATCTCTTCCGATGTGGCAGCATTCTGCTGGGTTACGGAATCAAACTGCTGAATCGCCCTGTTTATCTGACCGGCACCGGAGTTCTGTTCATTGGACGCGGCATTGATCTCCTGCACCAGTTCAGCCGTTTTCATGATGTCGGGTACAATTTTGGTCAGCATTGCCCCGGCGTTTTCCGCGATTTCCACACTGGTTGTGGACAGGTTGCTGATTTCACCGGCAGCGGACTGGCTTCGTTCCGCAAGTTTCCTGACAGCGTCCGCGACAACCGCAAATCCTTTGCCATGCTCACCCGCCCGTGCGGCTTCGATTGCCGCGTTAAGGGCCAGCATATTGGTTTGACGTGCGATCTCTTCGATAATCGAAATCTTTTCCGCGATTTCTTTCATTGCGACAACAGTCTTGTCAACAGCTTCACCGCCCTTTTTCGCGTCCTCCGCTGTACGTATGGCAATGGACTCTGTCTGCTGTGCATTATCCGCGTTCTGCTTAATATTTGCCGACATCTGCTCCATTGACGCGGATGATTCTTCTGCTGATGCGGCCTGTTCATTTGCGCCCTGGGACATCTCCTCTGAACTGGCACTGATCTGCTGACTGCCGGAAGCCACACTGTTTGATGTGCTCTTGATACCTGCCACAACCTCACGCAGTTTTTTGACCATGTTCTGCATCGCTTTCAATAACATCCCGGTTTCATCACCCCGATCCACCTTAACATCGATAGACAAATTTCCTTTGGCCATATGGTTGGCTACTTTTACCGCTTCCTGGAGCGGAACTGTAATCCCGCGTGTGATTGCGTAAGCAATAATAAGCGCCAGGACGAATCCCAGAATACTGATAAAGACAATGCTGTTAAAAGAGTCCTCATAAGCGATGTGAGCCTCATGATGCAGATCCTCTGCGATTTTCGCGGAAATCCCTTCCAGCTGATCCAGTACATCCCGCATGGTCTCGAATTTCTCTGCTGCGATACCAAGGGACAGATCGAGAGCGATTCGACGGCCCTGCCGTGTATCGGCCAAACGCCCATCGACAATCTGCTTGGAAATCACTTTCCATTCTTCCCTGGCTGCTTCATATTTTGGCATTAACTCCTTTTCTTCCTGACTGAGCGGAAATGCCTTAAATTTATTCCAGCGTTCACCCGACTGTTCAAAATTCTCCTGGTAGTCTTTGAGCTGTTTATTAAAGGTATCAGAACCCACATTGCTGAAAATCATCGATCGTTCAGCCACGAGCAGCTGCTGTAGATCCCGGTCCACCTGAAGCAGCAGGTCGATAGTGGGTAATCTA
>JAUVGT010000205.1 GCA_030593645.1 Deltaproteobacteria bacterium | reverse complement strand
CGGTTTATCCTTTGCAGGTCGACCCTTGGGGTATTTGGCAACTTTATCGCTGTGGCATGCAGCTTGTCGGCGGCAGCTTCGGCATCGGCTCTGCAAAAATATGCATCTGTGCACAGCTGCTTTATGACCGATTCAATCTTTTTTAGCTTTTGTGCCAGCAACCGATCAATTCGTTTATGACGGCGCTTGTCATGGGCACTGGAGTGAACCACCAGTGCGCGGTATGAACGTTGGTATAATTCGACGTTGGTCTCAAATGCTCGGTAATGTGCCGCTGGGCGCTTGATGGTGGCATTTGTTTGGTTCACCGTGCCGATATCGATCCAGTTGTCAGCGACAACGGCCTGCCTGATGGCCCGGGAGCATTCGTTGTAGGTTGCCGGCAGGCGGGTTAAAAACTTGATCTTTTTTTGATCGGCACTTGCAAGATTGTCCGGTGTCACAAACGCTGAATCTGCTACGTAAACAAATGCGCCCGGCTCAAGGCCGTGCCTGGACATATGTCTTGAGATATTGCCCAAAAGTTCGTTGTTTAAGGTTTTATCCGAAGCATTGCCGTCTTCGGTTGTTCCAAGAATCGGGATGTTACGGTCAACACACAAAAGCGAGATAAGAAACTGTTTCAAATTCGGACGATGTCCTTGCTGTGGCCATAGGTGATATTAAATGGCTCATCGGTATAATCGTAGTCCCCGTAGACACTGACCGAGGTGGTATCAAAGTGAACTCTGCGCGCATCAATGTCAAAGGCGGTGACGGCATTTTGTGCAATGGCTGAAAACACCTTCTGGGTGCCGGTTTGATGGATTTTATCCAAAACCCGCCCGAGGTTATAGTCGCTGAAACGATTGGGATCGACATCGCTTCCAAGAAGCAGTTCGGTGTCTTTTTCGAAGAAAAATTCTTCGAGCCGATAAAGCGGCGTTCTTCCCGACAAGGTGTCCAGCACCATGGCCAGAACCGCTATGCCTGGCGGAAGTTCCATCTGACTGTTGACCATTGTATCAAATGTATCGACCAGATTGATCTTCTGCGCAAAGTGCTTGACGATCGGTAAATGCTTGACTTCGGTAAATGTCAGGCCTTCAGGTAATAGCGATTTCATGATAATACCCCCTCTGTTTGGGTTTTTAACAGATAAGGGCAGTGTATCAAACATGATACACAATGGCTAGATTTATTATTACCAATAATAACAATATATTACATGTTACTAAGCTGCTGTAATAAATAAGAAATAAATTTGGTAGAATTGCTTAAATATGGTGTCGAAAGTAAGGTACCGGCCTGAATTTAAGATATTTTTTCATCGCGGAAAATGCGTAAAAGAGTATATAGAGGCTCTATGGGCAAAGGGCAAAAGAGTGAATCACGAAAGCACGAAAGGATGAAAACACGAAAGCAAGACAAAGAGTAGTTTATATATACTTTTATATTTTTCGAGTTTTCGTGATAAAGATTTTTGGTTTTTAAGATATTTTTTATGGACTAATCCGGTTTATATGGTTTTCCCAATGACTGGGGCGCGGTGCTTGAAAACATTTTCAGCACAGATTTAATCCAGTTTTTTTCTTCAGCCCAACTTAAAACCGACTCCTTTTGAGTCAGATGCATGATAACAAGCGTAAAAATCATTAATGGAAAGGGCGCAACCTGAAACACCTGTGCCGGTATTGAGGGAAACCATCCCTGGAAATAGATACCCATGACCTGGAGAAATGAGAACAGGTAAGCACCGATTGCCGCTTTAATCGGGTTCCAGCCTCCGAAAATGACCAGGGCAAGCGCGATCCAGCCGGTTCCTTCCGCTCCCTGGGGCCGGCCCCACCCGGGCTTGGTTGAAAGTGAAAAGGCGGCTCCGGCGAGGCCCACAAACATTCCTCCGCAAACAGAATAGACCATCTGCATTTTCCTGGAATTTATTCCCCTGGAAAATGACGCTTTGGGATTTTCACCGATTGACCGAAGGTTCAGGCCCATGGGAGTGCGGTATAAATACCACCAGCATATTCCGATCATGGCAACACTGAAATAGACCACTATGTTCTGGCCAAATAAAATTGGGCCGATAAATGGGATTTTATTCATTAATGGTACATGGAGGGGTTCGACCTGGGGACCCTGGATACGTGAGTATGAGTTACCTAAAAAATACGCAAGGTCACGTGTCATCAGGGTTAATACAAAACCGACCGCCACCTGTGACTGGCGGAGGTAAACGCTGAAAAAGGCAACCAGGCTCGCGACAATTCCGCCGATAACCGCGCCGGTTAGAAAGCCGGTAATCAGGCTACCGGTTTCATAAGCGATGACAAAGGAAGCCATGGCGCTCAACAGGATAGTCCCATCCAGTGAAAGGTTAATGACACCGGCCTTTTCCGTGATGGTTTCACCCAACGCCGCCAGCACAATTGGTGCCGCACCGGCGACAATACTCGCAAATAAAATTGTTAAATCAAATTCCGACATAGTTGAATAATAGTTTTTTAATTATGACCATACATAAAGGTACAGGGTTATTAAAAAAAACCAAAACATTTACTCTCACAGAGGCTCAGAGATCACAGAGGGGCTTTTGGTTTTACTTTCCACCAAACTGGTGAAAAGTAAAAAAATAGTTCCGATCGTATTATTAATCTGACACTGAACTCAACAAATCATTCGTTGGATCACTCCTCGCGAAGCGGACAAAATGTTGTTTTCTCTGTGTCCTCTGTGCCCCTGTGAGAACCTATTCTTTTTGTTTTCTAAGTCATCATTCTATACCTCTGTGAGAGTTATCCTTTCTAAATGTTCGCCATGCATGAACCGCCAGGGCTGCCAGAACCAATGATCCCTGTATGACTCCACTCAACGAAGAATCGAGCTGCAGGACCATTGGCAATTGGATTGATCCCACATTAAGACAGGCAAAAAAGAACGCGATGAATGGCGCCAGCCATATATTGTAGTTTGCAAGCATCACCACAAGCAGAGCCAGATATCCGTAATTACTTGAAATCGCGGGTAAAAGACGGTGGTACACACCGGTAACCTGGAGACTTCCGGCCAGTCCGGCAAAACCGCCCGCAAAAAGCATTGCGATTAACATATACTTTGCCCGTTTGATTCCAAAGATCCGGGCCGCATTTGGATTGTTGCCGATGGCTTTCAGGTAAAGACCGATCCTAGTGTATCGCAGCATCAATGCGGTAATAACCAGGGCGAGAGTGACAAGACCCAGGCCGACCGGTGATAATCGAATCGATGTCAAATGGGGCAGCCACATTGTATGGGGGAATATTTCTGTTCCGCTCATGGAAGCCACTCCCGGTCTTTTCCATGGACCAAAAATCAACCACAGGATAATTCCCTGGGCCACAAAATTAAGCCCCAGTCCCGCGAATATTTCGTTCACACCGCCTTTTGTCTTTAAAAAGCCAGCGCCAAACGCCCATATGGCTCCGCCTGTAATACCGGCCGCGAAAGAAAACCACAGAAACAATGGCTGTACCGGGCTTTCAAGGCCAAATCGAAGGCATGCGGTGGTAAAAACCGCGCCCATCATCATCTGTCCTTCGATCCCGATATTCCACAGATTAATCCTGAAAGTATATAACAGACCACAGGCACACAGGGTCAGGGGGATCCATGTCTTTATGACATGGGAAAATCGAATCCATGACCCCAGGGCCCCTTTAAAGATATGATAATAGGCTTCAAAAGGCGGGGCTCCGGCCGCGAGTAAAACCAGCGTGGTGAATGTAAAGACAATCACAAGCGCGAATATTATTTCTTTTATGGTTCGATAGTAATCCGTCAAAATTTAGTTTTTCCCAGCAATGGCCCGTCCCAGCGTATGAATATCGGTCTGATCGGTCTTGAGATTTTTGATGATCCGGCCATTAAAAAATACAAGGACACGATCTGCAAACATTAATATTTCATCCAGTTCCGATGATGAAAAAACAATACCCGTATCAGATTCGCAATATCTCTGAAGGTGCTCCCAGACCCATAGCATCGATTCCATGTCCAGTCCTCTTGTGGGATTTTCAAGAAGGAGAAGTAACGGATCCGGGGGTAAAAGCGAAAGAAGGAGCCTTTGCTGGTTGCCGCCGGAAAGTTCTTCCACCTGAGATTCGATTGATCCTTTGATTCGAAACAAGTCAATTCCCCGGGCTGAATTTTTTTCGACGTTTCGCCATTTAACAAAGAATTCGCCATGCTTTTTTTTCAGCGCATAATGCTCCGTTATACTCAGACCTGTAATTAAACCTTCTTCAAGACGGGACCCGGGCAAAAATGAAATACCCCTGTCACGGTATATGCGATAGTCCATCCCGGAAAGCTCTGAGTCTTGTACATGGATTCTTCCCCTGTACGGGTTTGTCAGCCCGGCAGCCGCCCGTAAAAAAACACCCTGCCCGCTCCCTTCAAGCCCCGCGAGTCCCACGATCTCTTTTTGTCTGATTTTTATGGTGCAGTCTTTCAGCCCGGTTCGGCCGCCCTTTACGGATATCCCGTCTAAATGAATGATTTTTTTTCCAGGGATATTTTTTAAACGCGAAGGAGAAGCGGGTAATGTCTCAAACATCATTTTCAGCAGTTTTTCCGTATTAAACGGCGCATTCATTTTACCTGATACTTTTCCCTGCCGAAGAACGGTTACGGAATGGCATAATGCTTCAACATCTTCAAGTTTGTGAGATACAAGGATGATACTTCGGCCTTCAGACGCGAGCTTGATTAATGCCGTAAAGAGAACCTCTTTTTGGATGCTTGAAATTCCTGTGGTGGGCTCATCAAGAATCAGCACCTGGATACCGAGGGCCAGAAGCCGTATTATTTCAAGCTGCTGTCGCTCTCCGATCGTCAGGTTTTTCACCTGTGTATCAAGGTTCAGGTGAAACTTTAAATTTTTAGAATACTCGAGAAATAATTTTTTAAATCTTTTTTTCTTGTTTTTCAGGCCATGGGCCAGCCCGGTCATAAAATTGTCCAGAACTGTCAGCAGAGGAAAATCGAATGGATCCTGGTACAGCATTCCGATACCATACGTGGAAGCCTGCGCAGGATTTAAATAAGTAACCGCTTTTTTGTCTAAAAGGATGGTACCGGATGTTTGATTGCAGAATCCGGCTAGAATTTTCATTAAGGTGCTTTTGCCCGCGCCGTTTTCACCAAGGATGCCATGGATGGTACCGGGTTCGATTGTTAGATTCACACCATTATTGGCTTTGATCATTCCATAATGTTTATGGATGTTCTGCAGCTCAATCCGCATAAATGATACTCCAAAAAGTGGTTTTGAAACCACTTTTTATATCGTTTGCCAAAAGAAAAAGACTATCACGAAAACACGAAAGAGAGAAAACATGGAACCATCATTTATTTTATCAAATAAAATCTGGTCCTTTGGGCCAGGTCAGAGATAAATGGCTCTGCCATAAGAAATAAATCAAAGTGACTAAAGTGAGCTAAAGTGTACTAAAGTTCAGTCGCCGCTAAAGATATGCGGACAGTTCCCACCGTCGCCAAGGCTAAGGTGGACAAGCCGGAGTCGCTATAAGCTCCATCTTTTAAATAAAAACAGACAGGATTCATTAACTTTAGTCACTTAAGAGCACTTTAGGCACTTGTTAAATCCCCTTAGAGGGGTGATCGCCGTTGTTATGCTCTGGCGGGCCCTTTGGACCCGGATTTTTACTGTCTTATAAAACAAAGTGCAGAAGGCATGGAATCAGCCTTCTGCACTAAATATTTTGATTGAATTACAGTCTGTTGAGCTCGTTTCTATTTTGCGCTGCTTTGTCCGCCCATACCCTTTAAAAGCTGCTTCATGTACCAGATCTGTTGATCGTTTGCATTCTCGCCGGCTTTAAGGAAGATACTGCCGTCCTGATACTGCAGCGGGCCGGTAAACAGATTAAGTGTGCCGGCTCCCAATTCTTTGATAAAAGTATCCAGTTCCTGTTTGGTGGTTGATGAAATCGCGGGTCCGGCGGCAAATCCAACAGCACTGGTATTTAAATCGTTGATATTTTCCCAGTTCGGTTCGAGCCAGATCCATTCCGGTTTCCAGGTTCCTGCCATGGATTTTTTAATCATATCCACATAACTCGGTCCCCAGTTAAAATAGGGTACGCCCAGGCAGACATCTGATCCGCCTTCACAGGCGCCTTCAAAGTCATATGGGATTGCCCAGACGGTTTTTCCTTCTTTTCTCTTCTGGCCGGCAACCACGAGGGCTTCTGTGGTATCGATGCCGGATACAACCACATCATATCCTGTATTGTAAAAATTCTGGGCCACCTGGGTGGGGTCTGCTGTGACACCGGGTATATTGAACCAGAAGCCGATCCATGTGACCTGAAATTTAAGATCCGCTGCATTTTTGTTCAGGACTTTTTCCCACGCATATCTGGCCCCCAGGTAACATGACGAGGCAAGACGCCGGGTCTCTTCGTTGATCAGTGGTCCCAGATATGCGATCTTGCCTGTTTTTGTGGTCAGGGCGGCGGTAAAACCGGCCATCATCTTTCCGTATTCCATCTTGCCCATCAGGTTGGACAGGTTTTTCGGTCCTTTACCGGTGAGTACATCATCACCTGATATATGGATGAAATGAACATTCGGATGCTGGTTGGCGGCTTCCCTTGTGCCGTCTTTCATATCGTCGGAATTGGCTATGATTAATGTCGCACCCTTTTCAACCATATCATCAACCAGCTGCGGAATGGTCACACCCGCACGGTCAGCAGGGTTGACTTTATCAATGTATATCATTTTTGAACGGGGAACCATTTTTTCCACATATTTGCCTCCCTCGTAGTGAGCCTGGCTCCATCCATGATCATTGTAAGGTCCTACCATCAGCAGTCCGAAAGTGAATGCGTTGCCTGTTTTTTCAGGTGGTTCTGTATCTGTGCATGCGAAAATAAAAAATATACTGAACACGAGGCTGAGTGTGATTATAGAAAGTACAATTTTTTTCATATTCGTCTCCTGTTATTTCAATTTTATCGTTATATTGATATATGCCTATATAATTAGAATCGTATCCCGGGTCAAGCAGTAAGGTTATTTTTACCTTAAACGCGCACTGAAAAAAAGGAATAATTTATTTCTATATATCTGATTATATCATTCTTTTTATTATTGACATCTTTATTGATGTGTGTGCAGATTGCCAGATTGTTTATGATGCAATAGTCGGATATATTCGACCACATCGATGTTCTAAAGATATTAAAGATTTCACCTTACCGACCGATAATAATGATTGATACATTATAAACATAACAGGGCTTTTATAAATCAGATAGAGATAGCATAGGGGGTTAAGTTGTTCACTTTCGATTTAGATCTAATATCGGCTGCAAATGGCTGGTCAATGGCATTTACAGGCGCGGTTATTGTTCTCATAGGCTTGTCGGTTCTTGCTTCACTTATTTCCCTGCTTCCTAAATTCTTAGCACTTATGGAAGGTGCTGGACATGACAACCCGCAGAATGATGACGTGTTGAAAATGGAACATGTGCTTTCAGATATTGATGAGGCAGCAAAACTCTATGAGCCTTTGGTTTATGATATGGAGCAGCCCTTCCAATTGAGTCACCTTTATGAAATATCTGAACAGAATGATCTGCCGCATGTACATCTGACCATTAAAATGCTGAGAGAAGCCGGCATACTCGTTCCCGCAGGTGACGGTGCGTTTACATGGAGCAAATAATATTATTGACGGTTTTGTAATCCGCCGTAGGCGGACCAAC
This sequence comes from Deltaproteobacteria bacterium, assembly GCA_030593645.1. Taxonomy (GTDB): domain Bacteria; phylum Desulfobacterota; class Desulfobacteria; order Desulfobacterales; family JAUVGT01; genus JAUVGT01. The sequence goes on along the minus strand of JAUVGT010000205.1, from coordinate 1,030 downwards.
TTCTGCGTTGTGCTGCATTTCGCAATCATTCAACGCCCCTGTTAAATAAAAAGACAGATTTAACAGGGCGGGTCCGATAAGTACGCTTCATGATTACGAAATTTGCACGCCTTGAATTTGAACTTTTTTCGAAACCGTCTCATTCGGACTTTTTACGAGACCATCATTATTAATACGAGGGATATGATTAAATGGATTTGTTAATTCAATTTCGTGATCTTTTTTTTCAATTTGTAACAAACACCGGTTTCTATATCTTATTTCAGGAACCGCGTAATCTTATCATGTTTTCTGTAGGATGCGTTTTCGTTTATCTTGCAATAGCCAAAGAATATGAACCACTTTTACTTCTACCCATCGGTTTTGGAATCATTATCGGGAATGTACCTTTTTTCAAGGGATTTGGTTTAGGTATTTATGAAGACAACAGTGTACTTCACTACCTGTATTTCGGTGTGACCACGGGTCTATATCCATCCATCGTTTTTCTTGGTCTGGGAGCCATGACCGATTTTTCATCACTTCTGGCCCGTCCAAAACTAATGCTCCTTGGAGCCGCCGCTCCCCCATCAATCCATATTTTTTCAACCCCAATTTTCTTTAATCCATCAATGATATTAACATTTCCAGGTTGGCTATTCTCTGTAATGTAAGAGAATCTCTGACTCGATCGCATGTTAGTAGAACCAAGTATTAAAACGACAACCGATTTTATTCGATATTTTTTGATTAACTCAGTTTCTTTTGTATTTTTGAGATTTGATATGGTATTGTAAATATAATTCTCTGGTTTTATCCCACATTCGTGTAAATGTTCAACTCCAGCAAATCTTGCTTCGTAACTACCCCCTAAAACGAACGGAGGGTCATAATATTCTAAATAAAAATCTAAGTATTTCACCATTGCATCAGGTGTTGTAGCAGAGATTTCGACCAAATCTGAGAGTTTGTATTGAGATGCTAGACTCTTTTGAGCATCAATTCTTTTTTTTGCTTTAGATTCATCAAATTGGAGTTCATTTTTTCTATC